>JAUVJM010000130.1 GCA_030596585.1 bacterium | reverse complement strand
GTCCCTGTTATCCCCATGGCTATCCCTATGTCCGCTGCCTTTAACGCTGGAGCATCGTTTACACCATCACCGGTGACGGCAACAATGTGTCCCCTCTTCTGCAACTGCGTTACTATCCTGAACTTGTGCTCCGGAGCAACCCGGGCATATACCGAGACCTCATCTACAACTTCATATAGCTCATCGTCATTCATTCTCGATAGCTCTTCCCCGGTCAACCCCTTATCCCAATCATTGCCAATTCCTAACCGTCTTGCGATAGCTTTTGCTGTCTGGGCATGGTCGCCCGTTATCATTACCACCCTTATGCCGGCTGCCTTGCATTTGGTGACACCTTCTATCGCCTCTTCTCTTGGTGGGTCTATCATCCCCTGGAATCCGAGGAAAGTCAGTTGTTCCAAATCTTCTGCCGTGAGCGATATTTTCTCCTTGGGCACAATCTTATATGCCATGCCGAGCACCCTCAGGGCGTCTCTTGCCATGTCATCCGCCACTTCCAGTATTTCTTCACTTTTTAAAGGCTCAATACCGCCGTTGATTAACTGGTTCTGGCACATCCTTAAAATCCTCTCCGGCGAGCCCTTCACATAGATAATATTTTCCAATTTTCCCTCGTGCAGAACTGCCATATACTGTTGCTCTGACTCGAAAGGTATCTCATCTAGCCTTGGAATCTTCTCGCCAACGCCAGCTTTGCTTGCCGAAACCAGCAAACCTCCCTCAGTGGGGTCTCCTACGATGTTATATCCCTCTTCATCCTCAATCAGATATGCGTTGTTGCACAGGAAACCTGCTTTCAAGGCCTCAATTAGCTCTTCGCTCTCCTGTGCCGGGTCAATTACTTTATCCTTTAGAATAAACTCTCCCCTGGGTTCATACCCCACCCCGCTCACCCGGTAATCTTTTCCCACACAATACACCCTCACTACTGTCATTTGGTTCTTGGTGAGGGTACCGGTCTTATCTGAGCATATAACCGTAGTGCTCCCAAGAGTTTCCGCCGATGGCAGTCTCCTTATCAGAGCATTTCGGCGCGCCATAGCCGTTACACCAAGGGCTAAGGTTATGGTTAATATAGCTGGTAGCCCTTCCGGTATCGCCGCCACTGCCAGAGACACCGAAGCCATAAAAGAATCCACAAAATCATATCCACATGCCATTGCGAATATAAAATTAAAGGCAGCAAATGCAAGGATAGCGATGACTATGACCCTGGTGAAGTCTTCTATCTTTCTCATCAATGGCACAGTGATTTCCCTGGTCTCTTTCATGAACTCCGCAATTTTACCCAACTCTGTCTGCTCCCCCGTGGCTACTACAACTCCGTGCCCGGAGCCTCGTGTGATGAAGGTACCACCGAATGCCATACCACGCTGGTCTGCCGGGGTTAAATCCGGTTTTAGAATGAGTTCAGTATTCTTCTCCACCGGGACTGATTCTCCGGTAAGCGCAGCTTCATCAGCACTCAGGTTTTTTGCATAGAAGAAACGCAAATCCGCTGGCACTTTATCGCCGCCCTCGAGTAGAACCACATCGCCTGGAACCAGTTCGCGTGCCAATAAGTTTTTCCTTTCACCATCTCTGAGCACGGTACACTCTGGCGCCATCATCTTTTCCAGCGCCTCTATCGAAGATTCAGCTTTTCCTTCCTGCATAAAGCCTATAATCACATTGGTGATAACTACTCCCAGAATAACTGCCGTATCTATCGCATGACCCAAAAAGCCAGTAACAAGAGCGGCAACAAGCAAAACATATATTAAGGGGCTATGAAACTGCTGCAGGAACCGGACGAAAGGGCTAATTTTCTTGAACTCCAGTTCGTTATATCCATATTTTTCCAACCTTGCTTTTGCCTCGCTGGTGGTAAGACCGACACTACCCGATTCCAAGGTTTCAAAAACCTGTTTCACTGATAGCTGATACCATTTGGTTACATTAGTCATTTTCATCCTTGTTTCTCATCATATCACGGTATATTCCTTATACCCTTCCTACTGGCACTATATACTGTGGTCGTTCCTCATCCGGCATATTTATTATTCCAACTTTGACAGTTGAAATGAATTTGAGTTTGAAAAATGGCTGACGAAATGGTTCGGGAGAAGGGGGTAGTTTGAATGGTCAATAAGTTGGAGCTGCTTTGGGGATAATCATAGGATTATAAGCATTTTGCAAAATTCGAGAACTAATGAATCCTCTTTATCCCATTTACTTTATCAAAATCGCTATCAAAAGATACAATTTTATCAATTCCATGTTCATGCATTATTACCACAGATGCCGCATCAATGGCAAAAATTATGAAGAATCTACGAATATCATTTAAGCCCCTTCTGGATTTTTCTTTTGGATTCTACCGCATCCCCATCCGATTTTACAAAGCCTGTGATGTCTTGCAATGTGCGTTTTTTCCCTGGTCTCACCAGTATCCCGTTGTCAGTATCAATCCATTCAACAATGTCTCCAGGGATTATATTGTGGGCTTTCCGTATCGCTGAAGGTACTACGGTCTGGTAGCCTTTGGAGACTTTTGTTTCCTCAACCATAATTAAACCACAAAGCATTTTTGTTTTTCACAGTATTTAATGACTGCTTTTTATTGAAAAAGGCAAATATAATGCAGGACAGGTAAGAATATTAAAGTAGAATCATTCTATTATATCATTAAAACAATAGGTAACGTGGTAAACATGTCAGAATATATGATCTCCATCAAGATTGAAAAATTAGAAGAAGGAGGCTACCTTGCCACCAGCGATTCTATACAGGGGCTAATCGCACAGGGCAGGACAATTGCCGAAACCATGGAAATAGCCCAGGATGTTGCTAAGAAATTAATTGAGTCATATATTGAGCATAATGATCCGCTTCCTTTCGAGGCTAATAAATCCATAAATCATCTCACAAATGTGCAAATTCCTGTTAGCATTGAAGCATGACACGATTACCTCCAATGACGGCATCTGCTGTTATTAAAATCATCAAAAAATCCGGTTTTGAGTTTGATAGACAGGCTAAAGGCAGTCACGAAATCTGGTATAATCCAACTACCAGCAGAAGGGTTACAATTCCGAACCATCCAGGAACCGAAATTCCAAAAGGGACGTTAAAGGCGATTATTAAGCAATCTGGATTGTCAACAGAAGAATTTTTAAGTCTAAGAAATTAAGAATGTGTTAAAAAAAGTCTGAGACAGCTCCTAAATACTGGAGCTGCCCGGTTCTGAAAAAAATTCGATTCTTGCCTACTTAACGAACAGCTCACCCACACCG
>JAUVJM010000118.1 GCA_030596585.1 bacterium | reverse complement strand
TAGACTGTAGGTCGGAGCGGGCCAGTCCCGTTGTTAATGCTTTCCAGGGATATTGCACACTGAAAAGCGCCTGAAACACAGAATTTTCTGTCTTTCCTAACAGCCTTCAGCCTACAGTCCAAACGACTTGAATAGTTACAAGCTAAAAGACTTCACGCTGTGTCATGAGAGAACAAATGGAACTGAAAGAAACGCATGTCTCTATTGTGATTCCTGTTTGTGATGAAGAAGAGAACCTCCGGGAATTGTCCGATAGAATACGGGATGTCATGAAAAAGATTGGGGTGTCCTATGAAGTGCTGATGATTGATGACGGGAGTAAAGACAGCTCCTTCAAAATCATGCAGGAATTGCGTTTTGCCGATGACCGGATAGAAGCCATAAGGTTGAGACGTAATTTTGGTAAGTCAAATGCGCTGGATATCGGGTTCAGTGAGGCAAAGGGAGAAGTCATTATTACGATGGATGCCGATTTGCAGGATGACCCGGATGAAATCCCGCGGTTTCTAAAAGAGATAGAGCAGGGGAAAGACCTCGTTTCCGGGTGGAGGAGCCCCAGGCGCGATGGATGGATAAAGAGATTGCTCTCCCGGTTTTTTAACAGAGTTACCTCTCTTATGACAGGGGTCAAACTCCATGATTTCAACTGCGGGTTCAAAGCCTATAGGGTAGAAGTGGTCAGGGCAATCAGGGTGTACGGCGGACTTCACCGCTATCTGCCGATATTGGCAAACTGGCAGGGTTTTGACGTGGGAGAAATCAGGGTCAGGCACCACCCAAGAAAAGCCGGGCGGACAAAGTACGGGATTGAGAGAATAACGAGAGGGTTCTTCGACCTTCTGACTGTGATGTTTCTCACCAGGTATACCACGCGCCCCCTTCACCTTTTTGGCGGGATGGGAATGCTTTTTGCCCTGGCAGGATTTGTGATAAATCTTTACATCACCGCTTTGAGATTTCGTTTCGGCAACATTATGGGACGATTTCCTCTCCTGATTCTCGGGATACTGTTGATGATTGTCGGGATTCAACTCATATCTACCGGACTTCTCGCCGATATGATTGCCAATCTCCACCACCGGAAAGACCAAACGAAAATTTCCCGGAAATTGTAGCATTTCCCCAAAATCTTTCTCGCCATTAATCGCTTTTGAGGACATTGAGGAGACAAAGCTCGAACATTTTCTCTCTTCCTCATTGAGATTTCTCACAGTCAACTCTGCGAAATAAACCTACACAGCCGGGGAACTAATTGGTATAATCGGGCATGGCTCAATTCAAATTAGTCTCCGATTTCAAACCGTGCGGTGACCAGCCTTATGCAATCGAAAAGCTGAACGAGGGGCTGAGGGAAGGAGTGAAACACCAGACTCTCCTGGGGGTAACAGGTTCAGGGAAGACATTCACAATGGCTAACATAATTGCGGATTACGGAAAGCCAACTCTGGTTATGTCCCATAACAAGACCCTTGCCGCACAGTTATACACGGAGTTCAAGAGTTTTTTCCCTGAGAACGCCGTTGAGTATTTCGTCAGCTATTACGATTACTATCAGCCTGAGGCATATATTCCGCAGACCGACGTTTACATCGAGAAGGATGCTTCCATCAATGAAGAACTGGACAGGCTGCGGCTCTCGGCAACCAGCAGTTTGCTGGAAAGGGAAGACGTTATCATAATAGCGAGCGTTTCTGCCATATACGGGTTGGGCTCGCCCGAAGAGCAGAAGGATCTCTTTCTTATCATTGAAGAAGGGGACAGCCTGCCGCGGGACGATATTTTGAGGAAGCTGGTTACGATGCGGTATGAGAGAAATGATTTTGCTTTCAGCCGGGGTAAATTCCGGGTCAGAGGTGACTGCATAGACGTTTTTCCGGCATATTCCGAGAAAGCTCTGAGGATAGAGCAGTTCGGGGACGAGGTCGAAAAGATACTGGAGATAGAACCGTTGACGGGCGAGACCATAACCGGAAAGAGCAAAGCTGCTGTATATCCGGCAAAACACTTCGTTACATCTTCCGACAGAACAGAAAGGGCGATTCAATCCATAAAGGAGGAGCTGGAAGAAAGGCTTGCGGAATTAAGGGAGCAGGATAAACTGCTTGAAGCTCAGCGTCTTGAGATGAAAACGAACTACGACATGGAGATGATGCAGGAGATCGGTTATTGTCAGGGAATAGAGAATTATTCGAGACATATCAGCAGACGCTGTCCCGGGGAACCCCCGTATACGTTGATGGACTATTTCCCAGAATCCTTCCTTCTGATAATCGATGAGTCGCATGTGACGATTCCTCAGATAAGAGGGATGTATAATGGGGACAGGTCAAGAAAAGAGACTCTCGTCGAGCATGGGTTTCGCCTGCCTTCCGCTCTGGACAATCGCCCCTTGAATTTCAGGGAATTTGAAGAAAGAGATGCTGCCGTCATCTACGTTTCAGCTACACCCGGTCCGTACGAACTTGAGAAAAGTGGAGGGGTTAGCGCGGAGCAGGTTATAAGACCCACCGGGCTTGTTGATCCCGGGATTAGTGTGAAGCCTGTGGAAGGGCAGATTGACGATTTGATAAGCCGGATAAGAAAACGTGTTTCCAGGAACCAGAGAGTTTTGGTTACCACGCTTACCAAGCGGATGGCGGAAGACCTTGCCGAGTACCTCCGGGATGTTGATCTCAAGGTGCGCTATCTCCATTCCGAAATAGATACCCTTGAGAGGACAGAAATCATCAGGGACCTGAGATTGGCTAAGTTTGATTGTCTGGTGGGAATAAATCTGCTCCGTGAAGGATTGGATCTGCCGGAGGTGTCTCTTGTAGCAATACTTGATGCTGATAGGGAAGGATTTTTGCGTTCCCAGACTTCCCTTATTCAGGTAGCGGGAAGGGCGGCGCGCAACGTGGACGGAGAGGTTGTTATGTATGCCGACACGATTACGAATTCTATGAGAAATGCTATCAAGGAAACTGAAAGACGACGCCGAATTCAGGCGAAGCATAACAGGGAGCATGGTATTACACCCCGCACTGTTCGGAAGTCGGTTGGGAGTCTTGTTGAACTAAATCTGAAGGCATCTGAGATGGTGGGGAAAATAATCCGGGAGCCGAAGGTCGGATATGTTGCGGAAGAGAAATTGAAGATTGCTGATCTTGAGAAAGAAATGATGAATGCCGCAGATAAGCTTGAGTTTGAGAAAGCCGCTATATTGAGAGACAGGATCGAAGAAATGCGAATTTCTTAAATGTCATTCTGAGCAAAGCGAAGGGATGACATGTGCGGGCCAGTTGATAGAGCAGCATCTGGCGGGGGTTTTAGACTTGGAGATGGAAATGAATCTCAACATTGCTGAAGTAAAACCTTTGGTTGAATTGGCTTTGCGGGAGGACATAGGAACAGGGGATATAACATCAGACGTTCTTATTGCACCGGGATGTGAGGCTAATGCTGTGATTATCGCCGGGGAAAGGGGTGTGATTGCCGGGCTCTCCGTCTCCGAACTGGTTTTCAATCTGATGGATAGCAAAATTGTCTTCAAAGCTTGCGTGTCCGATGGAGATAAGGTGGAGAAGGGAAAGATAGCTGCGCGGGTTTCCGGCAGAGCAAGAGCTGTCCTTGCCGGCGAAAGGACTGCTTTGAATTTCCTCAGCCGGCTGTCGGGTATTGCAACAAAAACCGCCTGTTTTGTTGAGAGAGTGGGTTCGTACAGGGCGAAGGTTATGGATACGAGAAAAACAACTCCCGGATGGCGGATTCTCGAGAAGTACGCGGTGATGATTGGCGGAGGATACAATCACCGTATGGGGCTTTACGATGCCGTTCTGATAAAGGATAATCATCTAAAGCTCGTTGAAGGGCGGATCGGAAAAGCTGTGGCTGAAGCCAAAAAGGCTCATCCTTCGAAAAGGATAGAGGTGGAGACTACGAATATCTCCGAAGTTAAGGATGCCTTGAGCGGCAATC
>JAUVJM010000091.1 GCA_030596585.1 bacterium | reverse complement strand
CCAGCCGAATTCATTGGCAATAGGCGTAAGGAATACTCCCCATGAATAAGCCACGCCAAGGCACATAATTATTAATAGTCCGCCTATTACCACAAGCCACCGATGTGCAGTTTTTTCTTCAGCCATACTTTACTCTCCTCAATCAATTTGGAAATTAACGAGTCATATGAGGTGAAATTCCCTCTATCATCTCGATATTCTCAATATCTTGTACTTTAGGGTTCCTGCAGGAACTTTGATCTCAATTGACTCGTTTTCCTTATGCCCTAGCAAACCCCTGCCTACCGGAGAATTAATAGAAACCTGACCCTGTTTGTAATCTGTCTCCGGTTCTGAAACGAGAGTATATCGAAGTTCTTCCCCTGAATTTAGGTCTCTAAGCAAAACTTTTGCGCCAATATACACCTTATCTGCGGGGATATTTTCGTCGTCATAGATTTGGCCACGACCGAGTTTATTTTCTAATTCAGCGATTCTTGTCTCATTTAAGCCTTGGGCTTCTTTCGCCGCGTCATACTCGGCATTTTCACTTATATCACCATGGGCTATAGCTTTACCGATCTCTTTGGAAATTTCTCTCCGGCGAACGGTCTTTAAATACTCTAACTGCTCTCTCAACTTTTCATAACCTTCGCGGGTTAAATATATATCTTGGCTGTCCATCTTCCACCTCCACTATAAAGGTCTCATCGCTCCAGTCCCGTGTATGAATTCCTTAACTGCGGCGCGCAGTTTCCCGTTCACTTCAACATCCATAATTACTTCCCTGGATGTATACTTCTCGTTGAGGACGTGTCCCTTACTGTGAAGCAGGGCGATGATATCGGCTTTTCCCTGGGGGATTCTGAGTTTTACTTTCTCCCGCTCTCCGCGCAGATGTTTGGAAAGAAGTGCTATCAAATCCTCAAAATCTTCACCGTGGAGCGCTGAAATAGCCGCGCAGCCCGGGAACTCTACGGACAGGCGCTCTTTTTCTTCCTGTGCCAGCTTATCTATCTTGTTGAGCACGGTTATCACCGGCGTTTTTTCAGCGCCCAGTTCCCTGACTACCTTCAGGACAACGTCCCGGTGCTCCCTGCGTCTCGGGTGGTTTGCATCGATTATGTGCAATAGAATGTCAGCTAAGCTTACCTCCTCAAGGGTTGCCTTGAAAGCGGCTATCAGATGATGGGGAAGTTCTCTTATGAAGCCCACAGTGTCAATGATAACCGCGGATGTGTTTCCGGACAGTTTCACCTTGCGCGCTGTCGGGTCAAGTGTTGAGAAGAGTTTGTCCCCAACTGCTATTTTTGCTCCCGTCAGGCTGTTCAGGAGCGTTGACTTCCCTGAATTAGTGTAGCCGACAAGTGCAATCGAGGCAATTCTCTGCCTGCCCTTTCTCTGGACGGCGCGATGTTTGCGAACCTCTTTGATTTCTTCTTTGAGTTTTGTTATCCGCCTGCGGATTTTTCTTCTGTCAACTTCGAGTTTCCTTTCGCCGGGTCCCCTTATTCCGATTCCTCCGGCGAGTCTTGATAATTCGATGCCTTTGCCTGTGAGCCTTGGGAGCAGGTACATGAGTTGAGCAAGTTCTACCTGCAGTTTTCCCTCGCTTGTCCTTGCGCGTTTTGCGAAAATGTCCAGTATCAATTGGGTTCTGTCAATGACCTTTGTTCCGCAGATTTCCTCGAGATTTCGCTGTTGGGCAGGGGAAAGGTCGCAGTCGAAGATGATGAGGTTCGCTTCGGAACCTGAAGCTAATGCTGCTATTTCCTCTGCTTTGCCCCGGCCGACATAAAAGTGAGGACTTGTCCTTTTCTGCCTTATGGAAAGATTCCCTATTGACTGCGCCCCGGCAGTTTTTGCTAATTGTTCCAGCTCGCGCAGGCATTCTTCAGACGACCAGAGTGCGAAGGGTTTGCTTTCCGGCATTTTCTGCGGCAGGGCCGGTATCAGGGATGTTCCGGGGCGTGCTCCTGCATGTTCCTCGCGCGAAAAGCCGGCAGGGATGAAGCTTACCAAAATAGCGTATTCTTTCAAGATATTTCTCCCCACCTTTTGTCATTCCCGCGAAAGCGGGAATCCAGACTGTAACTGTGGGTTCTGGATTCCGTCCTCCGACTTGATCGGGGGATCAAGTCGGGGAATGACAAGAATTGATGTTATAACGCAGTAGTTGCCTCATTTATGAGGCTTTCTTGAAGTTTTCCCCAGAAGCCCGCAGATGGTCTCCACTGTTTCCTCAGGTTTCTCCTCGTTTTGCAAATCGAACCAGGTGATTCTCTTGTCTTTCCGGAACCAGGTCAATTGTCTTCTTGCGTAATGATGCGTGTCCAGTTTGATTTTACTCTTCGTCTGTTCTATATCCGTCTTCCCTTCCAGAAACTGAACCACTTCCCGGTATCCGAGCGCCTCCATGGAAATAAGGTTTTTCCCGTATCCTTTCTCGAGCAGTGTTTTCACCTCTTCGACAAAACCCTGCTGGAAGATTTTCTCAACGCGTTCGTCAATTCTCCCGTACAACTCCTCCCGCGGCCGGTTCAAACCAATCATGATAGGATTGAAGTCCGCGTTTTTTTCTTTCCCTTCCTCCTGAAGTACGGAAATGGGGCGTCCCGTAATCTCATATACCTCCAGTGCTCTTACTATTCGTCTTTTGTCTCCGGGATGGATACGAGAGGAAGCGGCGGGGTCAACCTGCCTGAGCTTGTCATACAGCGGCGTTAATCCGGCTTTCTCTGCCTGTGCCTCTAACCTTTTTCTTATCTCCGGATTGGAGCCGGGACCGGAGAAGATTCCGTCAATTACCGCGCGCACATACAGACCGGAGCCGCCGGTTAGAATAGGGATTTCCCCCTTTCGAATGACCGAATTGATTGCTATCTCAGCTTCGCTTTTGTAGTCGGCGACGGTATACTCTTCGTTGGGGTTGACTACGTCAATCATGTGGTGGGTTATTCTGCGCCGCTCCTCGGGCGACGGTTTCGCAGTTCCTATGTCCATGAACCGGTAGACTTGCCGCGAGTCGGCCGAGATAATCTCAGCACCGATTCTCTCCGCGAGCCTGAGGCCGATTTCGGTCTTACCGACTGCTGTGGGACCAACAATAACGATTAAGGCATTGGACATCGAATAATACCATGCGTAACCGTTCACGGTTACTTATTATTGTTCGAGCTTGTCGAGAACCTATCTTCTCGATGCGCTTTTGCTTACTTGAAGAATAAACGGAGTTCACTCTTTAACCGTGGAACCTGAACCGTCAACGGTTACTACCACGCTAACTTGATTGTATAGGAATTTCCTTTTTACATGAGCCGATTGTAGTTGCAAAGCTTGCTTTGCTTCTGTCGAGCATGCCCGTCTCCTACAGGATTATTTTTTTTCCAGATGTAGGGGTCAGGCATGCCTGACCCGCTAATTTCTGCGCTTGAACCTTTTCTCAAGTTCTCTCAGCGTTAATCTGATAATGGTCGGTCTGCCGTGAGGACAGAAGTAAGGCGACTGCGTCTTGCTGAGATTCTGAATGAGGCCCCTCATTTCATCTTCTTGCAGTTTGTCTCCTGCCTTTATTGCGCCGCGGCATGCCATTACGGTAATCATCTTATCCATGAATTCCGACTGCTCTTTTATCTTTCCCAGAGTCAGCAGATCATCCACTACCTCGAGAAATAACCGTCGTGGTTCAGCGCGGTTGAGTGAGGCGGGAATTGCCCTGAGAGTGAAGCTGTTTTCTCCAAAGTGTTCCACGTCGAAGCCTGCTGAATTGAAGACGTCTGTTTTTTCGCTGATAAGTGCGGCTCCTGCACGGCTTAGCTCGATAGAGAAGGGTATCAGCAGGCGCTGGGAGGCAATTCTTGTTTTCTTGAACTCTTCCCCCAACTGTTCGTATAGAATCCGCTCATGTGCCGCATGTTGGTCAATGAGTATTATTGATTCTCTTGTCTCTGCGGCTATATACGTGTTGTGTAATTGTGCCATCGGCACGTAATCGCTGATTTTCTCTCTTTCGGCAGTGCCTTCTCCGGTAACGGGCATTTCACCCAGAGTAGTCTGCTCATATCGGGCAATCCCTCCTTCTTTTATCCCCCCTACCCCCCTTATCAAGGGGGGATCAAAGGGGGGATTGCAGTCCCTTGATAAGGGGGGTAGGGGGGATTTACCCGCCATATATTTCTCCACGGCTTCTTTAATTCCCTTTTCCCTTTTTGCATCGAGACCTGTTCCGGGCAGGAGTTCGGGAACCGTTTCTCCTTTTCCCAGACTATCCCCTATGAGTTGCGAAACGAAATCGTGTACCGCATTTGTCTCCTGAAATTTCACCTCGCTTTTCTGGGGATGTATGTTGACGTCAATCAGTTCAGGCTTTATCTCGATGAAAAGGAAAATTGCAGGAAAACGGTCCCGCGGGAGAAGCGGCCGGTATCCTGCCAGGATAGCATGACTCAGAATTTTTGACCTCACCGGGCGTTTATTGACGAAGGTAACCATGAGTTGGGTGCCGGAGCGGGCATATTCCGGTTTTGCCAAAAAGCCCCGGGCCTCAATCCAGTCGTTCTTACCGTCAAACGGAATCAGGCTATCCCGCATATCGTTCCCGTACAGATAAAGTATGCGTTCCAGCAGGTTTGTTCCTGCGGGGGCTTTGAGTATTAGTTTGCCGTTGTGGGTCAATTCAAAAGAAGTTTCGCGTCTCGTCAGCGCTTCCTGGCTCAATGTGTTTATGATGTGTCCCATCTCCGTGGGAATAGTCTTAAGGAACTTCCTCCGCGCCGGAGTGTTGAAGAAAAGCTGTTCCACCGAGACCGAAGTGCCTACGGGACAGCCTGTTTCTCTCACCGTTTTTACCTTGTTGCCTTCAAGCTTGATTCGCACACCGGCTTCAGCCTCAGTGGCGCGTGTGGTCAGTTCCATTCGCGAAACAGCCGCTATGCTCGGAAGCGCTTCCCCGCGAAAGCCGAGAGTATCTATGTTCTCAATCTCCTCGGCAGTTCTGATTTTGCTTGTGGAATGCCTTTCGAGAGAAAGGAGAGCATCTTCCCTGGTCATACCCTTACCGTTATCCGTTACCTTGATAAGGTCTCTTCCTCCTTTTTTTATCTCGACAGTAATGCGGGTCGCTCCTGCATCAATGGAGTTCTCAACCAGTTCCTTCACCACCGAAGCAGGTCTCTCCACAATCTCGCCCGCTGCAATCTTGTTTATCACTTCCTCCGGAAGAATCTGTATTTTACCGTATCCCGCTTTCAACTGTTGGTACTCCTTTAATCGTAATCCCTTGG
>JAUVJM010000039.1 GCA_030596585.1 bacterium | reverse complement strand
TTAACGGAAAAAGGTTTGCGGGAGAAGCAATAGACATAGATACGGATGGGGCACTGGTTGTCCGTCTTGACAGCGGCATACAAAGACGTGTTCTGACAGGAGATGTGAAAATAGTGGGTAGTAGTCAGTGATCAGTTGGCAGGGAGTGTAAGGGTTGTCTAAGATGTTACTTGCGATAGATATAGGGAATAGTCAAGTGAGCGGCGGGGTTTTCAGGGGTGAGGAGCTGGCTGCCAATTGGTGTTATCCAACCGGAAACTGTGCGACGTTGGAAGCGTGCATGGCAGGATTGGAAGAGACCTTTTCTACGGGTGTGAAACCTGGGGAGATTGACGGCTGTATAATTGCGTGCGTCGTGCCGCGGCTTAGCAATATCTTCAGGGAAGTTTGCCTGAGACTTTTCGGAGTAGAGCCTGTATTTGTCGATGTCGGAATGAAGACGGGTATAATAGTGAAGTATGAAAAGCCGGAGGAACTTGGCGCTGATAGGATTGCTAATGCCGCTGCTTGCCGTAAGCTCTATCCGGGAGATGCCATCATCGTGGATTTCGGGACCGCTACCACGTTCTGTGTGCTCACCGGGAGAGGAGAGTATGAGGGCGGGGTTATTGCTCCCGGGATCAAAATATCGGCTGATGCGCTGGTGGAGAAGGCGGCGATGCTGGTGGATGTAGACCTGCGTCCGCCTGCCGGGACTATCGGCAGAAACACGAGGGAGAGTATGCAGTCAGGTATAATGTACGGTTTTGCGGAGCTGGTTGATGGAATTGTAGCGAGATTGAAGAAGGAAATTGTTCCTGAGGCAAGAGTGGTAGCTACGGGTGGATTGGCGGAGATCATCAGCTCGCTGTCGCGCACCATTACTGCCACTGAGCCTTTTCTGGCACTGAAAGGCTTACAGATTCTCTACCGGATGAATTGTTAGTCTTGACAGCTTCCTTGATTCCTGTTGCGATGGCGTATTTCACGTGATAGCATAGACTGATTTTAAACTAGGTAATACTGTCCGCTATAACGCTGGTCATTGTACTCTATGCATTGGACGAAATTCTCATCTGAGTTGTACATCGGAAGGAAATCTGTTCCTGTACGGAGCCTGAAATGTCAGGATGAGCTTGGTCACTGGCGTAGATACCGTGCTTGCACGCTGTGGAATCTGCAAAGGAACGAGTTTAGCCGGCGGCCTGCCCAGGCAAGGCTGGTCAAGGACAAACAGGGCAGGCTTGGGGTTGTCATCACGGGGAAGGGCTCAGGTTTTGTCAAAGTTGGCAAGGATAAAGGAATACAACAGGTGATAGTAACCTCTCTTGACACCATAAGTAAAAAGGGACGGGTAAGACTTCTCAGACAGGTAGGCGGGGAAGTGTCCGAATATGACGGCGAAATGGTAATTACGAATTAAGAATTGGGAATTGTGATTTGAAAGGGGAGTTCGGAAGTTATGCACGGCCACATAATGTAACTGTGTATCCCTGTCACCCTGAGCCCCGAATGATTTCGGGGTAAACTGTGTGAAGGGTCTCTTATGACATTGAGATTCTTCGCTGCACTCAGAATGACAGAATAGGCATACGCAAAAATTAATGTTGCTGTGTATAAAAACGGGAGGTAAAAAATATGGGAATGTGGATTGGCAGGGGTAGGAAGGCAAGAAGATGCTACGGATTTGACGAGATTGCCCTGGTGCCGGGGCTCTCAACCATCAACCCGAACGAAGTTGATACTAAATGGCGGATTGGGGAATCTGAGGTGGAAGTGCCCATCCTGGCATCTGCCATGGATGGGGTTGTGGATACAAAATTTGCGATAGAAATGGGTAAGTTGGGGGGGCTGGCGGTACTTAATCTCGAAGGGGTCCAGACGCGGTATGAGAATCCCGAAGAGGTGATTGAGAAAATAGTAAATGCTTCTGCCCAGGAAGGAACGGAGCTTGTCCAGAGCATATATCGGAAGCCGATTAAAGAGGAGTTAATCTCAAGACGGATAGAGGAGATAAAGAAAGCAGGCGTCCCGGCGGTAGTCTCCTCGATTCCTCAGCGTGCTGAGAGGTTCGGAGAGATTGCTCAGGAGGCAGGTGTGGATATCTTCGTTGTCCAGGCAACGGTAATTTCTCCCAGACACGTCTCCAGCGAATACAAGAGCCTTGATTTTGAAAACTTTTGCGAGAGTATGAAGGTTCCTGTAATTGCCGGCAACTGCGTTACGTATGAGACGGCGGTTGAGTTGATGAAGGCGGGAATTGATGCGCTTCTCGTGGGAATCGGTCCGGGGGCATCCTGCACCACGCGGGGAGTGCTCGGAATCGGGATCCCGCAGGTTACCGCGACGGCGGATACGGCGGCGGCGCGTGATTTCCACTACAAGCAGAGTGGACGTTACGTTCCAATTATTACGGACGGCGGGATGGTTACCGGGGGAGATATCTGCAAAGCTTTTGCGTGCGGAGCTGATGCTGTTATGGTAGGTTCAGCTTTTGCCAGAGCGAAGGAAGCTCCGGGGAAGGGCTATCATTGGGGAATGGCGACTCCGGATGTCAACTTGCCCAGGGGGACGAGGATTCATGTCGGGACGACGGGTTCCCTGCGTGAGATTCTCTTTGGTCCTGCGAGCGTTGATGACGGATCCCAGAATTTGGTAGGTGCGCTCAGGACTTCTATGGGGTCGCTCGGAGCCGGAAACATCAGGGAAATGCAGTTGACCGAAATCATAATAGCCCCGTCGATACAAACCGAGGGCAAGGTTTTTCAAGCGGCGCAAAGGGTTGGGATGGCGAGGTAGCGTCAATGGAACATTCCGGATTTGTTCATCTTCATGTACACAGTGAGTATAGCCTTCTTGACGGCGCCAGCCGGATAGAAGACCTCATCAGCAAGGCGCGCGAGTACCGTATGCCGGCACTTGCTCTGACTGACCACGGGAATATGTTCGGGGCAATTGAATTCTACACCCGGGTTCTCGAATCAGGGCTGAAACCCATAGTCGGTTACGAGGCGTATGTTGCTCCCGGAAGCAGAAAGGACAAAAAGTCTGTTGGAATCAGAGATGCCTCTTTCCACCTCACTCTTCTGGCGAAGGATGAGGTTGGTTATCGCAACCTGCTGAAGCTTGCCTCCTCTGCATATCTTGAAGGATTCTATTACAGACCGCGCATCGACAAGGAAATTCTCTCTGAATACAGGGAAGGCTTGATAGCTTTGAGCGGCTGCCTGAAAGGTGAGATTCCGCAGCTTATCAATACCGGAAACCTGAATCGGGCGAGGGAAGTGGCGGGACAGTACAGAGATATGTTTGGGAGTAAGGATTTCTATCTGGAATTGCAGGACCATGGAATCAAGGAGCAGAAGAAGGTGAATGAAGGTTTGATCGAGATAGGAAAGAGTCTCGATATACCTCTTGTGGCAACCAACGATTGCCACTACATTGAGCGCAGTGATTCCGCGGCGCACGAAGTTCTTCTCTGTATTCAGACCGGAGCAAGTGTCAATGACCCGGCGAGGATGAGATTTTCCACGGATGCTTTCTATTTCCGCTCCGTCGAGGAAATGAAAGCGCTCTTTTCATCAGTGCCGGAAGCCATACAGAATACGATTGAGATTACGGAGAAATGTAACCTTGAGCTGAATTTTGACGAAAACCTTCTGCCGCGGTTTCCTGTGCCCGAGGGCAAAACCCCGGACAGCTATCTGGAGGATTTGTGCGAGCGCGGGCTTGAGACGCGCTTCGGCACGGGGGACGGAGAGGCGCACGATAGGATAAACCACGAACTGAGTGTTATCAAGGAAACTGGATATGCGAGCTATTTTCTGATTGTCTGGGACGTGGTTCGCCATGCGAAGGAGAATGGCTTGAAGGTTGGTCCCGGGAGAGGGTCTGCGGCGGGTAGTCTGGTTTCCTACGTTCTGGGGATAACGGAGGTTAACCCTCTGCAATATGACTTGATATTCGAGAGATTCCTGAACTCAGCGCGAATGGGTGATATTGATATCGATTTTTCTGACGAAGATCGGCCTAAGGTAATAGAGTACGTGAGGAAGAGATATGGAGAGGAAAATGTAGCTCAGATTATCACATTCGGAACGATGGCCGCGAGAGGTGTCATACGCGACGTCGGGCGGGCTTTGGATGTGCCGTACGGTGAAGTTGACAGGATTGCAAAGCTTATTCCTGGGGAACTTGACATAACCATAGAACAGGCGATGAGCAAGGAGCCGGAATTAAAGAGATTGGCAGACGCGGATGAGAAGGTTGCCCGGCTTTTGCAGATGGGAAAGGCTCTTGAGGGGTTAACCCGGCATGCCTCGACTCATGCGGCTGGCGTTGTTATTTCAGATAGAAAGTTGACGAATTACGTTCCTCTTATGAGGGGCGGAGACGGTGAGATTATCACCCAGTTTACTATGGAGTCCCTGGCGAAGGTCGGACTTCTCAAAATGGATTTTCTGGGTCTTAAGACTTTGAGTGTAATAGGAAATAGTCTGCAAAATATCGAAAAGACTCGCGGCGAGAAGATAGACATTAACGAACTGCCGCTTGATGATTCGAAAACATTCAAACTTCTCGGGGAGGGGAAGACGCTGGGAGTTTTCCAGCTTGAAAGTTCGGGAATGAGGGATCTGCTCAGAAAACTGGAGCCGGAGAGGTTTGAGGATATCATCGCTGTGGTTGGGTTGTACCGTCCCGGTCCTCTTGGCAGCGGTATGGTTAGTGAGTTTATTGAGAGGAAACGCGGGCGGGTTTCCTTTGAATTTGACCATCCTGCCCTGGAGCCTATATTGAGCGATACCTACGGGGTGATTCTTTATCAGGAACAGATTATGAGGATTGCCGGTAAACTGGCAGGTTTTACTCTGGAACAGGGCGACGTTTTGCAGAAATCCATAAGTAAGAAAATCCCCGAGGTTATGGAGAGACAGCGGGAACTTTTTGTGAAAGGTGCTCTCAAGAATGATGTGAAAGAGCGGATTGCGAACAAGGTCTATGACCTTGTAGCGCATTTTGCGGGCTATGGGTTCAATAAAGCGCATAGCACTGCCTATGCCATGATTGTTTATCAGACGGCGTATCTGAAGGCAAACTACCTGAAGGAATTTCTGGCAGCGCTTCTGTCGAGTGAAGTGGGTAATACGGATAAGCTTGTAGGCTATATCAGGGAATGTGATGATTCAGGAGTGAAAGTTCTGTCTCCCGATGTGAATGAGAGCGAGGGAAGATTCACGGTAGAGGGGAACGATATTCGCTTCGGGTTAGAGGCGGTGAAGAATGTTGGTGCCCTGGCAATTGATTCTATGGTGGATGTGCGCAAGGAGAAGGGCAAGTTCAAGTCCCTGTATGATTTCTGTGAGCGCGTTGACTTAAGACTTGTAAATAAGAGGGTTGTTGAAAGCCTTATTAAAAGCGGTGCTTTTGACTGCTTTGGAGTTGTCCGGGCCAGGCTTATGGCGTCGGTTGACCATGCTCTTGCGACAGGGCAGCAAATTCAGAAGGACAGGCTCTCGGGACAGACCTCCTTTTTCGACACTTTTCATATGTCTGAAACCGAAGAAGAGGATTCGAAGCTTTATCCTGATGTACCTGAATGGCATGAGGGGGAACTCCTTGCGTTTGAAAAGGACGTGCTTGGATTTTATGTCAGCGGGCATCCTCTTGCAAGGTACGAGAAGTTGATTAGATCATACAGCACAGTTAGTTCTGCTGGATTGGGTGAACTGAGTGAGAGGGCAAATGTGGGTATGGGCGGCATCGTTACCGGCGTTAAACGCATCACTACCAGAAAAGGCGGCAGGATGGCTTACGTGCAGTTGGAAGATATGGAAGGCACAGCCGAGATAATCTTTTTCCCGAGTGTTTATGATGAGTATTCGGGGCTTTTGGGGAAAGATGCGCTTATCTATGTCAAAGGCGGAGTTGGTTTCCGTCAGGGCGCTCCCCAAATTGTGGTGAAGGAAGTCATCCCTATCAGTGAGGTTGAGAGAAGTCTGAGCAGATCGGCACATATAAAATTGGTTACAACTGGGTTTGGGGAAGACATACTCATATCTTTGAAGAAGCTATTGTCGTCTTTGCCGGGAGAATGCGCCGTATTTTTCCATCTTGTTGATTCCAAGCGCCGGGAGGTAATTCTTGGCGGGAATTCTGAATTGATGGTGGAGCCGGGAGAGACACTGGTGGAGCGGGTTGAGGCGCTGGTGGGGGAGGGGAATATCACCTTTAATCCGTAAAAGCAGTGTTCAGTGGTGAGTTAAATGCAATGAGTAGTAATGACAGGTAAGTTGCATACTTCTTTTCTGCCGGCTGACAACTGACCACTGGTCATTGTATATATAAGCATCGGAATTTGGAAAAGCCAGATGAATTGGGCAGCTACGATTGTAGTTGCAGAGCTTGCTCTGCTAATCACTGATTACTGACAACTGATCACTGTATTTTAAGGGGATGAGAGATGAAAGACAGAGTTCTCGAGGGAAGAATTTCCGAATTGCATGGATTGATTGGTCAATGGGACAGATTCCATCAAATGGTATCTGCAGTAATTAAGAAAGCTCCTTTCACGGATGAGCACGAAAGGGAATTCCTCGAAGCAAAAAGCTCCATTGCGCGCAGGTTCCAGGCTATAGCGGACAAGTTCGCGATAAGGACGTTTCCTGACGAAGAGTTGACAAGCGTGCTTTCTGAAGCAGTTTCTCTCGATCAGGTTAGCAAGATGTCGAGTTTTAGCGTCCAGCAGATCGAGAATACCTGGCATCGGGTTTACATTGCACTGAACAAAATCATTGGTCATCTTGAGAGTGACAGGGATTCGCTGGCAAGGATTAACTTGCTTGGATTTAAAAGCAAGAGACTTCTCAGAAACAGGTTGTTCATTTTCCTGCTTGTTATGGGCATTGTATCCGGCGGGATTTTTCTGGGGTACAAATACTATTCCGGGAGTCTGAAGCCGGCAATCGAGCAGGTGGAGATGGAAAAAATGGGGGAGCAGGTTGAGGCGGGAGATAAGGCGGCACAGACCGATGTGGAGCTTGTGAGGCTGATTCAGGATTTGAGAGGACTTGTTGTTTCGATAAACGAGAAGGTGAGGGAAGGGAGCGCAGGCAGTTGGTGTTTTCTTGCCGTTGTAGTTCTCGTCGTATGGTTGGCAGGCAAGAGCATAATGCAGAGGTGGAGGAGGTAAATGACCAGAAGGGATTTGGCACGGAGAGTCGGGAAGGATATGGGGCTGTCTCAGGCTCTTGTCAGAGAAGTGATGGACGATCTTTTGAAGGGTATTCGCGACAGTCTCATCAAAGGGGAAAGGGTGGAGTTGAGAAACTTCGGCGTCTTCACGACCAAGGCGATGGGGCAGAGGACAATAAAGAATCCTGGAACCGGAGAAAAGATTCGGATACCGGCAATGACCGTGGTTCGTTTCAAAGCGGGCAAAGAATTGAAACAGAGAGTTGCCTGAAAGTCCCTCCGGATGTCATCCTGAGCCCCGAATGATTTCGGGGTAAACTGTGCGAAGGATCTTGTTCATGAGAAACAAAATAAAAACGAGAGAAGAACTTGCAAGCCTCTGTGAAGATTTCAGAAGGCGGAGCAAGAGTGTAGGGTTTACGTCAGGAGTTTTTGACCTCATCCACGCCGGACATATTGACTACCTTGAGAAGGCGAAGGGTATATGTGACGTTTTGATTGTGGGAATAAATTCGGATGCTTCCGTGAAGAGATTCAAGGGGCGCAGCCGCCCGGTTCTGCCCGAGCGGGAAAGGGCCCGGGTCGTTGCCGGTTTTGAAGCCGTTGATTATGTGTTCGTGTTTAATGAAAGGAGAAATAAGAGAAACATTGAATTCCTGAAGCCTCATTACTACATCAAAGCAGGGGATTATTCAAAGGAAGAGCTTACATCGGCAGAAGTTGTGGAGAAGCTTGGCGGAGAGGTAAAGCTTATCAAGACAAGTTTTGATACCTCAACGACAAGTATTATCGAGAAGATTCGCAGTGGAGAGGATGTCTCCGCTTCTCGTGCCGAAGAGGTTATTGAAAAAGACGGATTTGTCCATTTCCACCGCCGGGCACAGAAGAGTTCACCTGCGGTCTTCGTTGACCGGGACGGAACAATTAACGAGGATATATTGTACCTGCACGAGCCTGAAAAGTTGAGGATACTTCCCAATGCCGTTGAAGGTATAAAGAAAATGCAGGATATGGGATACAGGATTATCATAGTAACAAACCAGGCTGGTATCGGACTCGGCTATTTTTCAAAAGAAGAGTTTTACGAAGTAAATAAGAAAATGCTTGGGGAATTGTCCTCGGCCGGCATATCCGTTTCGAAAATATATTTCTGCCCGCATGGTAAGGAAGAAGGCTGTGAATGCAGAAAGCCCGGCATTGCTCTCATAACGAGGGCCTGCAGTGATCTGAACCTCGATATGAGCCGCAGCTTTTTCATAGGGGATCAGACATCAGACATTGAAGCAGGCAGGAGAGCCGGGCTGAAGACAATACTTATGAGAACAGGTTTTGGCGGGAGTGATAAGAAATTCGATGTGAAACCGGGCTACGTGGCAGACGACCTTCTCGATGCCGCCGGATGCATACTCAGGCAGTCTGTCGGTAGTGCCAAAAGTTGCATAAAAGAAACATGAAAGCTATGCATGTCATTACCCGACTCGTTCGGGTAATCCAGAAAAGCAATTTAAAACACTGGATTCCCGCCGCAGTTTACCCCGTACTTGATACGGGGCGGGAATGACAGTGGAGGGGAACCGGAAATGAAAACGGCTGCTTTGACCATAGAAGGACTAAGGAGTTTGATATGGAAAGAAATTGGTGTGCGTGTGCCGCAGTTCGATGTTGAAGAGATGGTAAAAAGGACGAAAGAAGTTCCAACATGGATTCATATTGCTCCCAGCAACCTCTATATCGGGGAGATTGCTCCAATTCAGCAGGTATTGCTGGAGAAGGGCATTGTCCAGGAAGGAATTGTTGGTATTGAAACCTGGGATGAAGAGATTGTAGATAGAATATATAAGCCGCACGATAACCTCAGGCTGAGAATCGTGATGCCTCCTCAGGGAGAGAATCAGATAGATATTATTGCTTCCACAGCCGGCACGTTGTTTGCGGATATCTCTCGATTGGGGGAATGGAATAAAACTCTCGAATATTTTGCTAAACCGTCTTTGCAGATGGTTACCGTTACCTGCACTGAGAAAGGATACAGTATCCGCAGTCCGGACGGCGGGTTGTTGAAGACCGTATCCGAAGATATACAAAACGGTCCGGAGAAACCACCCGCTCATCTCATGGCGAGGATAGCCGGTTTTGCCTATCATCGTTATAAGAACGGTGCGGCGCCAATAGCTTTTGTCAGCATGGATAACTGTTCGGAGAATGGGAAAAGATTGTCGGAGGCAGTTTTATTTATTGCCGGGGAGTGGGCCGGTCATAGGTTGGTGGAAAAAGAGTTCGTGTCGTATTTGGAGAGCGGGAAGGTTTCTTTCCCATGGACCATGATTGACAGGATAACTCCCCAGCCGGCGGCAGAGAATAGAGAATGGCTGGAAAGCAAGGGGGTACGGAATATGGATATTCTCAGGACAGCCAAAGGCACGTTCTCTGCTCCCTTTGTCAATACCGAGCATATTTCCTATCTGGTCATAGAGGACAATTTCCCTAATGGAAGACCTCCTCTTGAGAAGGCAGACGTTTCGGGAAACAGGATAATCTTTGTTGAGGGCGCCGGCACTGTTGATAAATGCGAAAAGATGAAAGTTGGGACCTGCCTCAACCCTATCCACACTACCCTTGCGACACTCGGCTGTGTTTTGGGATTTGATTATATCTCTGATGAGATGAAAGACCCCGAGATAAGAGATTTGGTATATAAGCAGGCATACGTTGAAAGTCTTCCTGTAGTGGTCCATCCCGGGGTAATTGACCCTGAAGAATTCCTGAAACAAGTGCTGGAGGAGAGATTGGTTAATCCCAATATTCCTGACACTCCTCAGAGGATAGCTACTGACACCTCACAGAAGGTGGGAGTCAGATATGGGGGAACAATAACAGCTCATGGTGAGAATGCAGGGAATTTGAAATACATTCCTTTCGCTATCGCCGGATGGTTGAGATACCTGTTGGGAATTGATGATAGCGGAAATCCGTTTGAATTAAGTCCTGACCCTCTCCTTAAGGAACTCAAGAAACATCTATCCGGGATTGAATTTGGAAAACCGGAATCTGTGGGAGATAAGTTGAAACCGATTCTTTCCAATTCCCGGATATTCGGTGTAGACCTCTATTCAGCAGGCATTGGAGAGAGAATAGAAGAATATTTCAGGCAGATGATAGGCGGTCCGGGGGCAGTAAGAAAGGCATTGCAGAAGGTTCTGCTGTAGTGTTTCATAATTAGCCTGGACTATAACCCGTGTCATTGCGACGAAGCAATCTCTGAGATTGCGGAGTTTATCCCGAGCGGTCTGATTGAGATTGCTTCACTTCGTTCGCAATGGCAAGCGAGGGACCTATCTCGCAATGACGTGTTTTGAATAAGTTAGCATTTTAGTGAAACACTACACTACTTATCTATGTAGTTAAGCTTTGGATAAACTCTTACCGTAGAAGCTTATAGAATTGTTATATCTCTTCGTCGCCATAACCACTAAAGGGCACCCAAGGGCTTTTTTCTGTTCCAATAACGGTGCTGTAAGAGTGGAGCATGCCATAGTTACGACTACGTACCGTATACCAGTCAATATTACGATTGCCTGCCAAATCACTTTTTATTGCATCAAGAATAACAACGCTGGATTTCTCTTTTGTGTGTATGGTCTCGATTATAAAATGTTGATCTTCTT
>JAUVJM010000046.1 GCA_030596585.1 bacterium | reverse complement strand
TCCCGCGCCCTTGATTTGAAAAGAGAAGCATTCCCCGGCGAGACCCGGGACAGAGCTTCAACGATTTTCTCTACAGCCTTAATATGGACGTCGGGCACCATCCAGTTGCCTTTCACACCAATTGTAACTTTCAATAGTCGAGGGCTGTCTATCAGCTCCAGCATGTCCCCGAGAAACCCTTCCCCCTCAAATCCGTGCTCCAGCAACAGGACTGCATTTTCTAACACCCTTACGTCGCCGGGCTTTATGTCAAAATGTCCCGGACACATACCGGCAGGCACAATCGTTACGACGTGAACATCCTCCTGCCCAATAGTCTCCACAATACTGCCGATTAAAGAAGTAGTAACCACAACCTTGACTTTCTCCCGCACCTGCCCGGTCAGGCAAAATCCTGTTCCCGTAAGGCACAGAGACACCCATGCACACAGGCATAGGGTAATTGTAGCGGCAAAGTTTACTTTGCCCTTTAGCCGAGCAAGCTCGGCGGCTACGATTGTTTTGCTTTGCACCTTTATCACTCTGAGTCTCCCATGTCAACACTCTTTAAAAGGCGGCTGTTATTCCTCCCGTAAACGTAGTTCCCGGCATAGGATAATCCATCTCAATCTCATAATCCTCGTCAAGGATATTGTCCACTGCAAGAAATGCCTTCAGGTTACTGCTTACCTGATAGGTTGCCTTCGCACCGGCGACAAAATAATCCGACAGCTTGTCCTGATGGTTGTCGCTGTGGTAAAGTCCGGATACGTATTGTCCGGTCAGATAGCCGGCAAGTTTGCCTCTCCGGCAGCTCAGAGCAAGGTCCAGCTTGTT
Source organism: bacterium (assembly GCA_030596585.1). GTDB lineage: Bacteria > NPL-UPA2 > JAUVJM01 > JAUVJM01 > JAUVJM01 > JAUVJM01. The sequence continues at coordinate 8,474 of JAUVJM010000046.1, read as the reverse complement.
CTCAGGTCTTCCTGCACTATTTTCCCCGCTATCCAGGTACGTGTAAAAGAAATTACCCGAAAACCCGCCTCCGAGCAAGAAATCAAGCCCCAATTCTACTCCCTCAAAGGTAAACTCGCCAGTATTATAAAACATCTTCATAGGCGGCGGACTGGGATTGTCCCTCGTCTCAATCAGATTATCACCTTCCATCCTGTATAAAACAATATCAGCGCTCAGCCAGTCTGTGAGCTTTCTATCCATACCTATCTCGTAGTTCCACACTTCCTCAGGGTCCAAATCGGTGTGGGACGGAGGAAACATGTACAATTCATTCAACTGAGGAGAACGGAACGCTTTGTTGGCGGCAAACCTCACTGATGTCTCCTCATTCAGGTGACACACCAACCCGCCGTGCGGACACCAGAACCCTCCGTATATAGAATCCTCATTATACCGCATTCCCATGGAAAGAATCACGTCATCACCAAGTGTATGCTCGTTGAGGAAGTAGAAAGCGTGCTCATGCTTGTCATACTCGCCCTCCGGCTGGGGCGGAAGCTTCTTCCCTTCCTGAAGCCTGTAATCAATGCCCATAGTCAACTCGTTATCTTCCCAGAGTCTACTACTGTGCTTGAACATAGCCCCGTAGGTATAGTCCTTGTGATGCCAGAGGTCAGTGCCATGGAACTGGTGGTGACCGTAGTTGTGGTAAAACTTCAGCGAGGAATCCCATCTGCCGAAATCACCGTCAAAAGTCAAATCTACTGCCGCGCGCTCGTAGTCCTGGCGGTCATCAGGTGTGGGGGCTGACACAGCACCCGGCTTCTCTTTCTTCCCGTCAAAGTATTTTCCTGAAAGAACAGCTTTTACGTTCTCCGTCAGGCAATACCCAAACTTGGCTGTATAATCCTCCCCATCGTATCCTCCATTCGGACGATGCCCGTCAGTTTCCTTTTTATCAGCAGTCACGTAGTAGTCAACCCTTTCGCTTTTTCCACCATGTCGAAGAAGATACTGCCTGGTGTCATACGTCCCATAAGATGCAGTCACATCAGTCTCAAACCCCTCCCCCGCTTCTCTCGTTATGATGTTTATCACTCCGCCCAGAGCATCCGTTCCGTAAAGGACCGATGCAGGCCCCCTGACTACCTCAATCCGCTCTACATTATCAAGAGGGAGAGAGTGAGTAACCGTACAACCGAACAGACTTACTTTTACCGGACGCCCGTCAATAAGCACCATAATCCTCCGTCCATTCTGACCGATGCCTCTGATGTTTATGTCGGCTCTTCCGAAAGTCTCCTGTTTTTTCACAAATACTCCCGGTAAACCTGCAAGAATATCCATAACACTGGTAGCATTGGAAGCCTCAATCTCTTCCCTTGTGATGACGCTCACCGTGGCGGAGATATCTTCAACGGACCTTTCGGTACTGGTAGCAGTCACCACGACTTCACCGAGGTCAAAAGCTTTATACTCTTCCTCCGCAGAACAAACCGCGCCTGATAAAAACAATACAATCCCAGCCAGCAGAACTAACAACCCTATCCTCACTGCCATTTCCCGTCCTCCTCTTTTATTATGGGAGAAATTTCTCATCCATTTTGTTATCACCTTTCTTACATTCGTGCTACTGCGCGGCAAAAAAATATTCAAAGCCTCCCAACTCTCTCATGCAAGCCCCTTGCCGGTACTTGCCATAACCAGCGAACCGTGTTTCACCCCTTTTGTGGACTTCACCCTGTAAGCTAATTCCTCAATCCTTTTCGGCTTGCCTTTCACTGCTATTATTTCCAGGCAATTGCTCTCATCCATGTGAATATGCTGGCTGGAAACAATGAGTTCATGGAAATCATGCTGGATATCAACAAGTTTATTTACCAACTCCCTCCTGTGATGGTCATAGACCAGCGTAATCGCGCCTGCAACGTCCTTCCCTTCCGCCCATTCTTTTTTAACCAGATCTTCCCTGATCAGGTCCCTGAAAGCCTCAGAGCGATTCGGGTAATGCTTCTCCCCAATACGCCTGTCAAATTTCTCAAGAAGCTCTTTCTCTAGGGAAACTCCAAAACGCACCAACTGCGACATCGAACAACCTCATCGTGGTGTTGAATACTCACCTAACTGTGCCTGCATATGTCATCCCTTCGTTTCACTCAGGACGACGTCTGAGGAGCTCTGCGACGAAGAATCTCTATAGATTCTTCACTTCGTTCAGAATGACACGTAGATTGCTAACCAACTACGTGTCAACTTTAGCAGAAAGGTAACACACCTCTATTTCCATGTCAAGCCGTTTTCTACCAAATTCGCCACTTTTTTGGAAAAAGGAGAAAAAAACAAGAATATTACATATTTTATTCAAACCATTGCAGAATAGGGGTCTCAAGAAATTTTTCAATCTCGATACCTGGGCCGCCAACTGTTATAGTTTTAAAAGGTTTGTACCTATTTATAAATAATTCCAGACCAGGCAGGACAATCCGTTTTTTAGCTGTTTTTACTTCAATGGCAACCAATTTTTTGCCTTTCTGAATAATATAATCAACTTCGCGGTTGCCTTCCCTCCAATAATAAACTTCAACCCCATACTTGGAGCCTTCATTGACAAGATAAGCCCCAATAGTCACTTCAACTAATCGACCCCAATTATCCGGTGCTGATCGCCATTCCTGAAAGTTCCGCCCAGCCAGTGCAGTCATCAAGGCTGTATTTAAAGGCAGCCACTTAGGGCTTGAACTTCTTCTGCGCAATGCCCCGCCACTCCACTTGGGTAATCCACGGATAAGAAAAGCGGCTTCAAGAAGCTGTTGATAATGTGCAAGGGTTGTAGTATTTCCAGCATCAGAGAGTTGTCCGAGTAATTTTTGATATGAGAGTATTTGCCCTCCATAATCACATGCCATAACAAAAAGCTGGCGAAGAAGGGCCGGCTTTTCAACACGATTTAAAAGAAGTATATCTTTTGAAATGGCTGTTTCTATCAAGGCATCCCTGACATAACGAACCCAACGTTCCTCATCATCAATCAAATAAGCTGCTCCTGGATAGCCGCCAAAGTAAATAAATTTATCCAATGTCCAATTGAAACAAACCTGACATTCTTTCCATGACCAATGAGTTGTTCTTATAATTTCAAAACGTCCAGCCAGACTCTCGTTTAATCCCTTCTGAATCAAAAGTGCTGATGAACCTAAAAGGACTACATGGAGATTATTCCCCTTTCGTGTATCTTCATCCCATAGCCGCTTTACTTCAGTTGACCAATTTGATATCTTTTGAACTTCATCCAGGATAAGAATAACCTTATTGTCCTTGAGCTTCATGCGGGCAAGATCCCATTGTTGCCCAATCCATTCAACAGGTGGAGGAGCAGGAAGGTCAGCTTGAGCATAGTGACATGGGATATCTATAGTCTGAAGTACCTGCTCTATAGCTGTAGTCTTACCAACCTGTCTTGGTCCACTGATAACCTGAATAAAATGCCTTGTTTCCCCCAGGCGTTTACTAATAATCTCTGTTATATCTCTTTTAAATGCAGGTAGTTGCATATTTCCCTCCAATTATCTCAAGGTGCTGAGTAATTTTACACGAAGGGCTGAGAAGCGTCAAGGAAGTTCTTAAAAATAGAAAATCCCTGTCAGGTCAGCTTGATGGTCAGGATTAAATCTCCACGGTGATTGCAATAAGGGCAGAGTTCTCCATGTCCCTTCACGCGGAGTTTCTGCCCGTCTTTGATTCCTGGGGGTACCGTAACGGTTATTTTCTTCCCGTGAATTTTCACAATCGCACTGCCTTTATGTCCCGCATTGGCGCGCGGAAGCTGAAGAATTGCATTTATGTCGGAATCGGATTTGGGCGCCTGCCGGTATTCGCGGGTTCCTTCGCGGGTATGGAAGACAGTGTTTCCTCCCGTACCAAATCCGAAGCTATCGCCTAAAAAATCGCTGAATACCGAATACCTTCCACCGCTTCTGCCCCGCGTCCCGCCCACGCCTGCCATTCCAAACTGCTTCAGGAGGTCATCGAAGCTGAAGCCCTGTGCTCCGGTGTAAGTGCCGCTGAACCCTCCCCTTCGGAAAGCATCGTATTCCTCTTTCCTCTTAAGGTCAGCCAGAACATAGTAAGCTTCGGAAATTTCCTTAAACTTCTCTTCCGCTTCCTTCTTGTTGCGGAGATTTTTGTCCGGGTGGTATTTTACCGCCAGCTTCCGGTATGCCTTCTTAATTTCATCGGGCGAGGCATTCTCATCGACACCAAGAATCTTGTAGTAGTGTTTCTGCGGCATTATCTCTTTTTCTCAAATGTGTAACCCTGCTTCTCATCAAAATCCACTTTTATCTTATCGCCCTCTCTGAACTCACCTTTTAAAACTTTAAGAGCTATAGAATCCTGCAATCTCTTCTGAATAAGCCTTCTGAGAGGTCTTGCCCCGAAAGCGGGGTCAAAACCCTCTTTTGCAAGCTGTTCCCTCGCCCGGTCGGAAACCTCTATAGCAATCTCCTTCTCGCCCAGTCTTTTCTGAAGTTCCGCCAGTTCAAGGTCAACAATCTTCTCAATGTCATCAGAAGACAGTTTGTTGAAAATAATCGTCTCATCAATCCTGTTCAGAAACTCAGGTCTGAAACTGCTTTTGAGAGCTTCCTCCACTCTCTTTCTGAGAACTTCCCTGTCGTCAATCTCCCCGATAAACTGCGTCCCGATATTGGACGTCATAATGATAACCGTATTCTTGAAGTTGACCACCCTTCCCTGACCGTCGGTCAGACGACCGTCATCAAGAATCTGAAGCATAATGTTGAACACGTCCCGGTGCGCCTTCTCTATTTCATCGAAAAGAATAACCGAATAGGGTCTTCGGCGAATAACCTCCGTGAGCTGTCCGCCTTCCTCATAGCCGACGTAGCCCGGGGGCGCACCAATCAACCGGCTCACCGTGTGTTTTTCTATGTACTCCGACATGTCAATCCTTGCCAGTGCATCCTCATCATCAAACAAAAACCAGGCGAGAGTCTTGGCAAGATACGTCTTCCCAACACCGGTCGGGCCCATAAATATGAATGACCCAATCGGTCTGTTTGGGTCGGAAAGCCCGCTCCTTGAACGTCTGACGGCATTGGAGACAAGATTCACTGCCTCATCCTGTCCGACAATTCTTGACTTGAGACGCTCTTCCATATGAACCAGTTTATCAACTTCCCCTTCCAAAAGCCTGGACACCGGTATCCGTGTCCATATCGAAACAACTCTCGCAATATCCTCTTCATCCACTTCCTCTTTCAACATCCGGCTTTTCTTCTGAAACTGGAGAAGTTTTTCATTCTGCTCTTCCAGAGACTTATTAAGATTCATAAGAGTCCCGTATCTTATTTCTGCAACCCTTTGCAAATTCCCTTCTCTTTCTGACTTCTCCTCCTCAAGCTTCGCTTTCTCGATTTCCTCTTTGATTTTCCGTATCCTGTCTATACCTTCCTTCTCATTCTTCCAGTGCGCCTTAAGACCGGAACTTTTTTCCTTGAGTTCAGCAAGCTCCTTCTCGAGCTTTTCCATTCTCTCGCGGGAAGCCTTGTCCTTCTCCTTTTTCAAAGCCTCCCTCTCAATTTCAAGCTGCATGATGCGCCTTTCAACCTCATCAATCTCCGTCGGCAGACTGTCAATCTCTATCCTCAGAAGACTTCCCGCTTCATCAATCAAATCAATTGCTTTATCGGGAAGAAAACGCTCGGTTATGTACCTGTCGGAGAGAGTCGCCGCCGCAATCAGAGCCGCATCTTTGATTCTCACACCGTGATGCACCTCGTAGCGTTCCTTAAGTCCCCGGAGGATTGCAATCGTATCCTCAACGCTGGGTTCATCTATAAAGACCTGCTGGAAACGCCTCGCCAGAGCCTTATCCTTCTCCACATATTTCCTGTATTCGTCAAGAGTTGTAGCCCCTATACAACGCAGTTCGCCGCGCGCCAGAGCAGGCTTCAGCATGTTAGAAGCATCTATCGCCCCCTCAGCTCCCCCGGCACCGACGAGCGTATGCAGCTCGTCGATAAAGAGAATGATTTCTCCCTGCCTTGCCTCAATCTCTTTGAGCAATGCCTTCAAACGGTCTTCGAATTCGCCTCTGAACTTCGTTCCGGCAACCAGAGAACCGAGATCAAGGGAGATAATCCGTTTATTCCTCAACCCCTCGGGTATGTCCCCGCCGGCAATTCTCTGGGCAAGTCCTTCAGCAATTGCTGTTTTACCTGTCCCGGGGTCGCCAATGAGAACGGGGTTATTCTTCGTGCGCCGCGAGAGAACCTGAATCGCCCTTCTTATCTCATCATCTCTCCCTATAACGGGGTCAAGTTTGCCCTTCCCTGCAAGATCTGTAAGGTCGCGGCCAAACTTCTCGAGAGCCCGGTATTTGTCCTCGGGATTCTGATCGGTTACTCTATGTGCGCCCCTCACGTCCACAAGTCCCTTCAGGAAAACGTCTCTATTGAGACCATGCCGCCCGAGCAAATCCGTAAGTTCCCCGTCCTGCACAATGCCCAGGAGAAGATGTTCACTGCTTACGTATTCATCCTTCAGCGAAACAGACTCTTTCTCGGCAAGATTGAAAACTTTGTTGATCCGGGAGGAAAAATACGGCTGAGCCGCTTCTCCCTGGACTTTCGGTTTTGTCTCTAACCCTTTCTCAACATCCCGCTCAAGATCAGAGACACTTACGCCGATTTTTTCCAGAATCGGGGCGGCTATTCCCTCACGCTGTCTTAGAAAAGCAAGAAGCAGATGTTCCACATCCACTTCCTGGTGACCTTTATCCTGAGCAATACCTACCGAGCTCTGTATTGCTTCCTGGGCTTTCAGAGTAAACCGGTCGAACCTCGCCATCTTCCACAGCTCCATTTCGCCTATTGGTGCGAACGCGCAGGGGTGGGACTTGCTCCCACCTTGCTAAACCCGGCAAACTTGACTCCTATCGTCATGTCAACTAAATTTTTGCCTATTATTTGTCATTCCCGCCCCGCATCAAGTACGGGGTAAACTGCAGCGGGAATCCAGGCTATAACTACGGATTCTGGATTCCCCAATCAAGTTGGGGAATGACAGGAATTAATGTTACAGAGTACTACGCCCCCGGTTCAACAATCTCCGGGATGTCTTTCAACGCTTCTTTGATCTTCTCATCAGGATGTTCATAATCAATGAGTTCGCCGTCGAGATACTTCTCGTAGGATGCAAGGTCAAAGAAACCGTGCCCGCTGTATGCTATCACGATACATTTCTCCTCGCCGGTCTCCTTGCATTTCAATGCCTCGTCAATAGCCGCCTTTATGCAATGCGACGTTTCAGGTGCGCAGAGGGAACCTTCCGTCCTTGCAAAAGTTACGGCGGCTTCGAATGCCTCCTTCTGATGGTAAGCACGCGCCTCGATGACGCCTTTATTCACGAGCAGACACAGAAGCGGCGCATTTCCATGGTACCTGAGCCCGCCTGCATGGATTGGCGCCGGAATGAAACGGTGTCCCAGCGTATACATCTTGAGAAGAGGCGTAAGCTCTGCTGTATCGCCGAAATCGTAGCGGTAGGCACCCCGTGTAAGAGTCGGACACGCGGTCGGTTCACAGGCAATAAAATCTATCTTTTTGCCATCGAGTTTATCCTTCACAAACGGGAAACACTGACCCGCAAAATTCGAGCCTCCTCCCACACAACCCGCTATGATATCCGGTTCCTCCCCGGCTATTTTCAACTGCTGCTTCAGCTCAAGCCCGACTATCGTCTGGTGCATCAGCACATGGTTCAGAACACTGCCGAGGGAATACTTCGCGTCATCATGGCTTGCGGCATCTTCCACAGCTTCGGAAATTGCAATGCCGAGACTCCCGGAAGAATCAGGGTCCTTCTCGAGAATAGCGCGGCCCGCATTCGTTTTGTCTGTGGGCGATGGGAATACTTCCGCGCCCCAGGTTCGTATCAGCACCTTGCGGTACGGTTTCTGGTCATAGCTTATGCGGACCATATACACGGTGCACTTCAATCCGAACAGACAGCAGGCAAGAGCTAATCCGCTGCCCCACTGACCTGCTCCCGTCTCCGTGCATATCCGCTTAACCCCCTCTTTTTTGTTATAGTATGCCTGGACTACCGCAGTGTTCGGCTTGTGACTTCCCGCAGGGCTGAAACTCTCGTTCTTGTAATAGATTCTTGCAGGAGTCTTCAGCGCTTTCTCAAGTCTCAGCGCCCGGTACAGCGGAGAAGGACGCCACAACTTGTATATCTCGAGAATCTCATCCGGTATGTCTATCCACCTCTCCATACTGACTTCCTGCTTGATCAGTTCCATCGGGAAAATTGGAGCAAGGTCTTCAGGTCCAATAGGTTTTCCCGTTGCAGGATTTATCGGCGGGGCAAGCGGCGCAGGCAAATCCGGCTGAATATTGTACCAACGCTGAGGCATCTCCCTCTCACTCAAAACTATTCTTGTGTCTCCCATAATACCATCCTCCTTT
>JAUVJM010000088.1 GCA_030596585.1 bacterium | reverse complement strand
GTAGAAATCCAGGAAAGCGTAAGGGGAGCAGACGCTTTTGTGATTCAACCGACCTGTCATCCGGTAAACAATAATCTTATGGAATTGCTCATCATGATTGATGCTCTGAGGCGCGCGTCTGCCAGGCAGATAACTGCGGTTATGCCATACTATGGGTATGGCAGGCAGGACAGGAAGGTTAAGCCGAGAGTTCCAATAAGCGCCAGGCTTGTAGCAAACCTTATATCAGTTGCAGGAGCAAGCAGGGTCCTAACAATGGACTTGCATGCGGGTCAGATCCAGGGCTTTTTCGACATACCGGTAGATAATCTATTCGCCGCTCCGGTGCTTATTGACTATTTCAGGCAGAAACAGATTCCCGATCTCGTTGTTGTGGCACCTGACCCGGGCGGCGTGGAGAGAGCCAGGGCTTTTGCCAAGAGACTGGATGTTCCTATGGCGATTATTGATAAGAGGCGGACTGAAGAGCGCGAGGTCAGGATTATGCACGTGGTCGGGGATGTAGCCGGCAAGAATGCGATTATTATTGATGACATGATTGATAGGGCAGGAACGATGGTAGAAGCTATAAAGGGTCTCAGAGAGAACAAGGTGAAGGATATTTATTTCAGTGCCACTCATCCCATCCTTTCCGACCCGGCGATGGAGAGAATCGAAAAATCCGGTTTAAAAGAAGTCGTGGTTACCAATACTGTTCCCCTTCGCGCTGATTGCCGGTCAACCAGGATAACCGTGCTTTCCGTGGCTTCGCTGCTGGGCGAGGCTATCAAGAGAATTCACTCTGCGACTTCTGTGAGTTCCCTTTTTGTGTGATTTTTTCGTTCATTGAGTTGACAGTCGTTTTCTTTGAACGTATACTGATTACGTAAATATTTGGTGAACCGTGTGTCATTCTGAACGAAGTGAAGAATCTGCTTAGATTCTTCGTCCCCGACCACACGTGTGCGGTCAGGTCCTCAGAATGACAGAGCGTAACACACTCGACCGAATGTTTACCTGACTACAAGGGAGCAATAAGGAGCGTGTTTTGAACCGTCAAAGGTTAATTCTAACAGTAGACGTTGTCTGTCTCCTGGTGATTGGGCTTTTGTCTGTGCACCTGGCACAGGGGTGGCATGAGTACCGGGAAGATTCCGGCGGCAAAGCTCTGGCTGAAGGTGTATTGTATGAGAAAGCGGGTGTCGAGCGAAAGCCTTTGAGCTATTATTCGGTTATTGAAGAGAGGAATCTCTTTGGCGAGACTCATGCATCTGCATCCCGGGAGGTTGAACATGGAGCCGCATCTGCTTTCAGGTTGAGGGGAACAGTACTCCTTGATTCCGGAGGGGGGTATGCCATTCTGGAAAATCTGGCTGATGGAATGCAGGGGCTTCACAGGCTGGGCGATAGGTTTGGAGATTTTAGTCTCGTCAGCATCAAGTGGGGACGTGTAGTTTTGAAAGATTCCGGCGGAGAGAAAGTTCTGGCAATGGTTTCTCAGCCTTCAGGAGAAGAGAGCAGGATTCCCATAAAAAAGGATGAGATCGAACAGGTAGTTGAAAACAAACGTATCATTTCCAGGAGTTTTGTCGAGAAGGCGGCGGCTAATGCTAACCAGATTCTGACTCAGGTGCGGGTTAGACCGCATTTTGTCTCCGGGGTTTCCGAAGGTTACTGGGTGGGCAATATTCGACCCGGAAGTATCATCGAGGAGATGGGGTTTCAGAACGGGGATATTGTCAAGAAGGTAAACGGTCAGGATATGAACAGCCCTGAGAAGATTTTTCAGCTGTATCAGGAAATACACGAAACTGGATTGGTTGTTATAGATGTGGAGCGCGGAAATCAGATTAAAACCCTGACTTATGAGATAAGGGATTGAGTGCTTGTGGTCTATAGCTTTTGTCATTCTCACTTTTGTTGTTGTGTTGGCTGTCTCCAGAAAACTGGAGCTTGGTTACTCACTTCTCCTCGGGGCAGTTCTTCTTGCGTTCCTGTTCCGGATGGGATGGTCCCTGTTCGGACACAGTATTCAAGCCGCGTTAGTTGACGAAAAAACGCTTAACCTTCTCTCCGTAATTTTCCTCGTTCTCATACTCAGCCAGGCACTCAGGTCCTGCGGGCAGCTTGAGCGTCTTGTCGATGCGTCGAAACAAATCCTTCATGATATTCGCCTCACGGTTTTTTTCCTTCCTGCTCTCATTGGTATGCTGCCGATGCCTGGCGGGGCTTATTTTTCAGCTCCGATGGTTGATGCAGTTCTGAAAGATACCGAGTTAAGTCCGGAAAAGAAAGTCTTTGCGAATTACTGGTTCCGTCACGTCTGGGAGTACATCCTGCCGCTCTATCCGGGTATTGTGGCTCTGGTCTCGCTAACGGGACTTGATTTCACAAAGGTGGCAGCAGTTAACCTTTTGCTCGTTCTTTCGGCTATTATCGGCGGCATATTTGTTGTTTTCGGCAGGGGAGGTTTTCCTGTTGAGAAAAAGAGGTATCGCGGCGATTTTAGAGCATTTGGGAAATTCGCGCGCGAGATTTCCCCTGTTGCTCTTACCCTGATTCTGGTGATATTTCTGAAAGCTCCCATTGCGGCTTCCCTTGGATTGGGAATTGCCTCCGTTTTTCTTATGAACCGTTTCACATGGGGTTCTCTTCTCGGCACTTTCAAGAGAGCATTGTCGTGGAAGATGTTTATGATGGTCATTGGTATTGTTGTATTCAAGGGCATTCTCTCGGATTGCGGCGCTGTGGTTGAGATTGCCTCGTTCATGGAGCGTAATGGAATCGGGGCGATTCCTGTGATTTTTGGCGTGTCTTTCCTGAGCGGTTTGGTTACGGGAATAACAATTGGTTTTGTAGGGATAAGTCTGCCGATTGTATTGACGATTATCGAGGAACCTACCCCGTGGAATATGATGTTTGTGTTCGCATGCGGTTTTGGCGGGGTGCTGCTTTCCCCGGTACATCTGTGTCTCGTGTTGACAAATCAATATTTCAAGGCAAACCTATCCATCGTTTACCGTTATCTGATTCCGCCGACACTTTTTATGATGGCGGTGGGGCTTGCCGGGTATCTTCTCGGTCGTTGACAACTATTAGGGCTTGTGATTCAAGGCAGAAGAAGAAGGAACTTGCGGAATCTGGTCCGGGATGTTAATTTGTAGGTCAGCTGACACGGGTTTCGAGGGCATTTCTAATGGACATATTTCTGGGGCTGGATATAGGGACCAGCACGCTCTGCATTATTGCTATGGACCTCAAGAGCGGGAAAATCCTGAGTAACGTATCTGCGGGAAATGCATCCGATTTGAAATCAAAGGAGCCGGACATAAGGGAGCAGTCTCCTGTCGCCCTTTATTCTCAAGTCATTGAGCTTATTAAAAGGACGTGTGAAGAGCTTAAAGCAAGAAAGGGCGCTATACGAGTTATCGGTATCACATGCCAGATGCACGGGGTTTTGCTGATTGATGCTGACAGGAAACCCGTGACGCCGCTTATAACCTGGCGGGATGGCCGCTGCAACAGGAGCGCTCCGGATGGGAAGAGTTATATACAGCACGTCACGGATACGGTTGGGAACGAAGCGTTTCTCGAGGATTGTGGTACCATGCCTGCATCCGGATTCGGGGGCATGACTCTCTTCTGGCTGAGAAAGAATAACTCGATTCCGCCGAATGTCAAGGCAGTTACGATTGGTGATTATATCGGGATTAGGCTGTCTGATGCTCAACCCACGATAGATCCGACAAACGCGGCGGGTTTTGGTATCTATAACGTCAGGAAACGTGCCTGGCATCGTGAAATAGTAAAATCTCTTGGGCTGCCGTCGGGACTGCTGCCTGAGGTTGGCGGCAGCGGAGAGCCTATAGGGAATGTTACCTCAGATGTTGTGAGGTTGACCGGCTTGCCTGAAGGTACGAGAATATGCAGATGTGTTGGGGACAACCAGGCAAGTTTCATAGGAGCAGTTTCTAATATTGGCAGGGAAGCTCTCGTGAATATCGGAACAGGGAGCCAGATTTCATGTCCTTTGAAGAGTTTCAGGACGTACAGGGGTTTTGACACAAGACCGCTTGTTGAGGACAGATACATTGCTGTTGGCGCCGCTTTGTGCGGCGGGGAAGCATATGCATATCTCAAAAATTTCATATCGGGCATCGGAAAGGAGTTCTTTTACTCTGACAAGCCTGGGTCTGAGCTGTTTGAAAAAATGAACGAACTTGCGGCGAAAGCAGATAAGGATACATCTCTGAGTGTAAATACATTGTTTATGGGAACGAGGCTTGAGCCTGAAATAAAGGGGAAAATAGAAAACATAGACATGAGCAGCTTCAATATCGGCAGTTTGTGCCGCGGCTTTCTGGAAGGAATCGTGAATGAGCTGGTAGATTTTTACAGAATATGTTCGCGCGATACGGAAATATCCGGTATTGTCGGCTCGGGTAACGCTGTGAGAAAAAACAGCTTGCTCTGTGAAATTATCTCTGAGAAATTCAAACGCAGGGTCAGAATACCTGCTCATACGGAGGAAGCCGCATACGGTGCGGCTCTCAGTGCCGCAGTGGGGTCAGGGTTCCTCAAATCATACAGGGAAGCTGGGAAAATACTGAAGTATCAGTCTACTAAGGGCTTGCTCTGCATCTAATGCAAAGTTAACTTTGCAACTACACGGTTGACTGAATACTTACGGGGGAGGAAGTATGGAAAAGATAAGATTAGGAGTTATCGGGACAGGGTCTGTGGTGAGAGAGATTTATCAGCACTTGTATTTCGGCAGTGATTATTCACACCTGATAGACATTGAAGCCATCTGTGACGTAAATGAAAAAGGCATGAATGAGTTCGGAGACCGATACGGTATACCCCGGGACAGGCGTTTTTCCGATTATGGACAGATGATTGAAAAGGTTAAACTGGATGCCGTGGCGGTAAATACGCCTGACAGTTTACACAAAGCTCCTGTTATTCGTGCGCTTGATGCGGGGCTGGATGTGCTTGTGCCGAAGCCTCTTGCTGACAATGTAGGGGATGCCAACTGCATGATTGAGAAAGCGAAGGATAGGGCGGGATTTCTGGGAGTCGATTTCCATAAGAGAGAAGATCCGAGGATAAAAGAGGCAAAGACGCGGTTCAGTAACGGCGATTACGGCGAGTTTCAGTCTTCCGTCTGGTACATGCTGGATAAGCTTCTTGTGGCGGACCCGAATTACGTGCCCAGGTTCTTTGCATCCGAGAATTTTGCGTCGGAGAACACGCCGGTTTCCTTCCTCACGGTGCACATGGCAGAAAGGATATCATGGGACTTTACGCGCCGGGTTCGATGACATCCACCCATTCCGGGAGTCCGCTTTCGGTAGCGGCAGCTCTCGCCAGTCTGGAAATAATCCGGAAGGAGAATCTCGTTGAAAATGCGAGACGTCTCGGAGAGATTCTTATCCCCGAACTGCAAAGGATAAGGAACAAGTATCCTGATGTGCTTGGATGCGTGCAGGGCAGGGGGCTTGTTGCCGGTATC
>JAUVJM010000037.1 GCA_030596585.1 bacterium | reverse complement strand
GGATTAAACTGAGACCACTGGTGGCAGCAACTTCCGGAAACAAGCTCTACATAGCCTCTGAGGAATCAGCGATACGAGAGGTTTGTCCTTCACCGGAGAAAGTCTGGATGCCACGTGCGGGGGAACCAGTTATAGGGAGGTTAGATCGTAATGGCTAAACGTCCAACACCTGCAGAGTTCGTTATAGAAAGAGATAAGGAAAAATGTATCGCGTGTCAGGCATGTGTCAGAATGTGTTCCAACGACGCGCACAGCTACGATCCTGAAACTGACCTTGTCTCCTCTACAAACAGCAACTGCGTGGGCTGCCACTTTTGCGAGACTATCTGCCCTACCAGCGCCCTTACCATTAAACGCAACCCGTCTCAGTTTAAATTAAACGCCAACTGGGAGGCCCGGGTAATAAGGAATATTACAAAGCAGGCAGAAACCGGGGGGATTCTCCTTAGCGCGATGGGCAGCGACAGACCCCATCCCATATATTGGGACCACATCCTGCTTAATGCGGCACAGGTTACCAATCCATCAATTGACCCGCTGAGGGAGCCTATGGAACTGCGTACCTACATAGGGAGAAAACCGGATAAGATACAGTTGATGGTTGACACTTCACGGTCTGCAGGCAAGAACAAGAATCAATCAACCATAGACTATGCACTATCAACTAAACTAAGCCCGCAGCTCAAACTGGAAATACCGGTGATGTTTAGTGCCATGAGCTACGGTTCCATAAGCCTTAATGCCTGTAAATCCTTAGCAAGAGCGGCATCTGAATGCGGCACTTTCTATAATACGGGAGAGGGGGGACTGCACAGAGAGCTTTACGGGTACAGCTCGAATACAATTGTCCAGGTAGCCTCAGGCAGATTCGGGGTACACAAAGAGTACCTGGAAACGGCTGCCGCTATTGAGATAAAGATTGGGCAGGGTGCAAAGCCGGGTATCGGCGGACACCTGCCGGGGGAAAAAGTTTCCACTGAAATCAGCCGGACCAGGATGATACCTGAAGGCACTGATGCGCTATCCCCGGCACCCCATCACGATATCTACTCCATAGAAGATTTAAAACAACTGGTTTATGCTTTAAAGGAAGCTGTCCGGTACAAAAAGCCGGTAGGAGTAAAAATAGCCGCTGTGCATAACGTTGCTCCAATCGCATCGGGAATAGTCCGAGCGGGAGCAGATTTCGTGGCTATAGATGGTCTGCGAGGAGGAACAGGAGCCGCTCCCGCAGTAATAAGAGATAATGTGGGAATACCGATTGAGCTGGCAATTGCAGCAGTGGATAACCGGCTGAGAGAAGAGGGTATCAGAAATCAGGCGTCTCTGATTGCCGCCGGAGGCATAAGGTCCAGCTCCGACGTCATAAAAGCCGTTGCCCTGGGAGCAGATGCCGTATACATAGGCACCGCCGCTCTGATAGCCATGGGCTGCAACCTTTGCCAGAGATGCTATACGGGGAAATGCAACTGGGGTATCGCCACTCAGGACCCGTATCTGACCAAGAGGCTGAATCCAGATATCGGAGCCAGGAGACTCACAAAACTGCTGCGCGCATGGAACCTCGAGATAAAAGAGATGCTTGGCGGAATGGGCATAAATGCAATTGAGAGCCTGAGAGGTAACAGAGAACAACTGAGAGGAGTGGGATTGTCCGATACCGAACTCAAATTGCTCGGGATAAAACCGGCAGGAGAAGCGTGGTGAAAAGAATCTATATACGTGAGGAGTATTGTATGGGATGCAGGCTCTGCGAGGTGCATTGTCTCGTACAACATTCAAAGTCAAAAGACATAATCAAAGTCTATAAGGGGAAAGAGCCAAAACCGGTCCCGAGAGTCATTGTTGAGGAAAAGGGATATTTGTCTTTCGCTCTCCAGTGCCGGCACTGCGAAGAAGCTCCCTGCCTGGAAGCCTGCCCCACCGGAGCTATGTATCGTGACAAAAAAACGGGCGCGGTATTATGTGATGAGGAAAAGTGCGTTGGCTGCTGGATGTGTATCATGGTTTGCCCGTTTGGAGTCATAGCGAGAGGGCAAGAAACAGCGGACAGGGAACAAACAAAAATTGTCTCTAAGTGTGACCTGTGTATCGGGGAAGAAACCCCCGTTTGCGTGAAAAACTGTCCCAACGAAGCAATTGTCTGCGAGGAAATAGAATGAGCTCTGATAACATAAGATACGTTATCGTCGGCAATTCGGCTGGCGGCACGGCGGCAATCGAGGCAATTCGCCAGTGTGATGAAAAAGGCAAAATCACAGTTATATCAGAGGAGACTTACTTCAATTATTCACGCCCCCTGATATCCTATCTATTAGCCAAAAAGGTAACACTTAACGATATGCCCTACCGCAAAAGAGAGTTCTACAAGGACAACGATGTGGAGTTGATTCTGGGCGCGAAGGCCGAAAAATTGGTCACTGAGGACAAATGTGTCATCCTATCCGGCGGGCAAAAGGTTCCTTTTGATAAATTGCTTCTTGCTGCCGGTGGGACGCCTATCGTCCCCAAGATAAAAGGGTCCAACCTTGACGGAGTATTTACTTTCACAACTCTGGCCGACGCCCTGAAAATAGAAGAACATATCAACAACCACAAGGTTAAGAAAGCAGTTGTACTGGGAGCAGGATTAATCGGGTTGAAAGCAACAGAAGCTCTGCTTGAGCTGAAAATGGAGGTAACTATTGTCGAAATGAGCGGCAGAATCCTGTCCACTACTTTTGATGAGAAAACATCAAGCATAATGCGAACTGCTCTGGAGAAAAGAGGCTGCGGACTATTTACCGGCAATACTATCACGGCGATAGAGGGGGAGAACAAGATAGAGCAGGTTATTCTGAAAAACGGACAAAAGATCCCGGCAGGTCTGGCTATTATTGCAATCGGTGTAAAATCCAACATTGAACTCGTAAACGAAACGCCGGTAAAAACAAACAGGGGAATATTAGCAGACGAATTCATGCAGACAAACGTTAAAGACGTATATGCCGCCGGCGATTGTTGCGAAGCAAAGGATTTCCTTTCGGGCGCAAATCACCCCATTCCCATCTGGCCGGCAGCGGTAAGGCAGGGAAAGATTGCAGGTTTCAACATGGCAGGGTCTAAAAAGGAATATCGTGGGAGTTTTGCTATGAATTCCGTAGAGCTGTGCGGTATTCCGACCATTTCCATGGGACAGACGGCTGTGGAGGAAAAAGATTATCAGGTCTTGCAGCGCTTCGACGCCGAGAAGAACACATACAGGAAAATTGTCCTGAAGAACAACCGTATAGTCGGTGCCATTCTCGTGGGTAACATAGAGCGATCGGGAATCTACACGGGTCTTATCAAAGACAGAGTAGATACAACAAATTTCAGGGAACAACTCCTGGGAGAGGATTTCGGGTTAATCAGCCTGCCGGAAGAGTACAGAAAGCACCTGGTGACAGGGAACGGAGGCGTATTTTGAGAATAGATGCCAAAGGTCTGCACTACAGAGACTTGAGCGAGAAAATCCATCAAGCCGCAAATAGTGGAGAGAGAGAATTTATCCTGGACAATGTCAACGGTCAGCGCTATATCGGAGACGGACTCACAGAAGATAATATCAAGATTGTTGTCAACGGTACTGCAGGAAACGACTTAGCCGCTTTTATGGGGATGCCGCATATGGGACCCACCATCATCGTCAATTCCGGTGCTCAGGACGGAATCGGTAATACTATGAGTGCAGGTAAGGTCATAATTCATGGTAATGCCGGGGATATAGTCGGTCATTCCATGCGCGGCGGCAGGATTTATGTCAGGGGTGATGCAGGTTATCGTGTCGGAATACATATGAAAGCCTACGAGCACCTCTATCCCGTAATCATTGTCGGCGGAACTGTTGGAGACTTCCTCGGCGAGTATATGGCCGGCGGTCTGATTGTCGTTTTGGGGCTTGACAGCGGGAAAGATGCGCCTGTCATTGGTAATTACACAGGCACCGGTATGCACGGCGGGACGATGTACGTACGTGGCAGTATAAAGGATTACCAGCTGGGGAAGGAAGTGGAGAAATCTAATTCAGGCAGAGAGGATGAGAAGACATTGGAAGAATATCTAAAAGACTACTGCACTTGTTTTTCACTGGATTTCGGGGAGATTATGGATAGCAGCTTTATAAAACTATCTCCCTCTTCACACAGACCATACGGGAAGCTGTATGCCTACTGACCCCGCCGTAGGGGTTGCCCCATTTTCCCCTTCCTATTGCCGCCGGAATATGATATAAGATGGCAAAGTGAATCGTAGTCGCAGAGCTTGCTCTGCTAATGCAAAGTAAACTTTGCAACTACAGCTGCATTTCTGATGGCTAAATAGTTACCCGTGCGCAGGAGACAGCTATGGAAAACATGTCTTACGAACAGCAGATAAAAGCTCTATCGAAGATAGGAAAAGCAATAACTTCAGACTTATACCTGGAGGACATCCTGCGTTTGATAGTAGCGGTAACCGCGGAGGTGATGCGGTCAAACATCTGCTCACTGCTTCTCATCAACGAGAAAAAGAACGAATTGGTAATAAGGGCTACTCAAAGCGTCAGCGAAGAATACAACAAAAAGCCTCCTTTGAAAATAGGCGAAGGGATTGCCGGAAAAGTCGCCAAGGAGAACAAACCTCTATCCGTCAGGGATGTCACCATGGAAAAGGAGTATAAGTATAGAGACATTGCCCAAAAAGAGGGGTTGCGCTCTCTCCTATGTGTTCCACTAGCGGTGAAAGGAAAAGTTATAGGAGTTATTAACTGTTACACTCCCTTCCAGCATGATTTCACCGAAACGGAGGTGCATATCCTGAACTCCATAGCTAATCAGGCAGCAGTCGCAATCGAAAATACGGAACTGATGGTCAAAAGCAGGGTAATACAGGAAGAATTGGAAGCGCGCAAGAGGATCGAACGTGCGAAAGGCATACTGATGAAAGAGGAAGGCATGACAGAGGAACGCGCCTATCTTAAGCTCCGGAGATACAGCATGGACCATCGCAAGACAATGCGGGAAGTTGCTGAAGCAATTATTTTAGCCGCAAGCATGAAGAAATCGAAGTAAGTACTTGGAAAACCCTAAGGTCAAAAAACAAGTAAATATTCGGTAAAGACATAGTATCTCGAGGTTTTGAGGGTAGCCGTCCCGAAAGCATTCGGGACGCAGGCTAAAGCCTGCGACTACCAGAATGACGTGTTCACCGAATATTTACGAAAATGAAGGTACTGCTCACCTCAGAAGATGAGTTCCTGCAATAAAAATCCGAAGTCTGAGACCCGAAACCCGAAACCCGGGGAATGGGTGGCGATTCTTGACTTCGGTTCCCAGTATACCCAGCTCATCGCCCGGCGGGTCAGAGAATGCAAGGTTTACTGCGAGATTTTCTCCCATAAAACCTCTCCTGAGGAATTTCTGAGAAACAAACCAAAAGCAATCATTCTCTCCGGCAGCCCCGCGACAGTTGCATCACCCCAAAGCCCTGTTTGCTCCCGGGAAATATTCGAATTGGGAATACCTATATTAGGCATATGCTACGGGATGCAGCTCATGTGTAAAGTTCTTGGGGGCGAGGTCAAATCAGCTTTGAGTCGTGAATACGGAATGGCAAGCCTAACCGTAGACAAGAAGGGCAATTTGTTCAGCGGCATCGAACGCAAGCTCGTCGTCTGGATGAGTCATGGCGACAAGCCGAAAAAACTGCCGGACGGCTTTCAGGCAATTGCCCATACCAGAAATTGTCCGCTGGCGGCAATGAAAAATGAGCAAAAGAAAATCTACGGTCTGCAATTCCACCCTGAGGTGGTTCATACTCCCCAGGGAGGGAAAATTATCGGTAATTTCTTGAGAAAGATTGCAGGATGTTCGGGAAACTGGACTATGAAAGCTTTTGTTGAAGATTCTGTCCGCACCATAAGGCAAACGGTAGGAAGCGGACGTGTACTATTGGCTCTCAGCGGAGGAGTGGATTCTTCTGTCCTGGCAATACTTCTCCACAAGGCAATAGGCAATAAGTTGGTCTGTGTCTTTGTTGACAATGGTCTATTGCGAAAGAATGAGTCTGAAGAAGTCGTCAAGAAGTTCAAAGAACGTTACCACATCAACCTGATACACGTCAACGCCAGAGACAAGTTCCTGAAGAAGTTGGAAGGAATCTCGAACCCAGAGGAGAAACGAAAAATCATCGGCAGGGAATTCATCCGCGTATTTGAGAAACAAGCCAGGGGCATTGGCAGGATAAAGTTCTTAGCTCAGGGCACACTTTATCCCGATGTGATTGAATCAATGTCCCCTTTTGGCGGTCCCTCGGCTACGATTAAGACGCATCACAACGTAGGGGGACTGCCCCGGAAGATGCAATTTGAGCTGGTTGAGCCTTTCAGGTTCCTGTTCAAGGACGAAGTAAGGCAGGCGGGCAATGAATTAGGACTTCCTGATGCAATAATCTGGAGACAGCCTTTCCCCGGACCCGGCCTGGCAGTGAGGATAATCGGAGACGTAACAGAGGAGAGACTCGCTATTCTGAGAGAGGCAGACGCAAGGGTTGAGGAAGAAATCAGGAAGGCAAAGCTCTACAAGAAGATATGGCAGGCTTTTGCCATACTCCTTCCTGTCAGGACGGTAGGCGTCATGGGAGATGAACGCACGTACGAGAATGTCGCAGCCATACGTGCGGTTACAAGCAAAGACGGGATGACTGCCGACTGGGCGAAACTCCCTCACGCACTATTGGGGAGAATTTCGAATCGCATCATCAACGAAGTAAAAGGCATAAACCGCGTGGTATACGACATCTCCACCAAACCCCCCTCGACTATCGAGTGGGAGTGAAGAGAAAACACTAAATACTAAACTCGAAACACTAAACAAATCCAAAATCCGAAACTCAAAGCCCAAAACAGTTTTGATTTACGGTTTTGTATTTTGAGTTTAGAGTTTGTTTAGAATTTAGGATTTAGAGTTTAGGGTTTTCCCAAACCCGCCACAAAGCGTTGGCGGGCAAGCGTAGTGAGGGATATTTTGATAGCGGTAGTTGACTATGGAATGGGGAATATCAGAAGTGTGACAAAGGCGTTTGAGACCGCGGGGGCGACGGTTGAGGTTACTCATAATCCCAGGACAATCTCCGATGCAGAAGCAATAGTCCTGCCCGGGGTTGGCGCATTCGCCCGCGGTATGAAAAATCTCAAAAAGCTAAACATCATCCCTTCAATTCATGAGGCGGCTGAGAAAAAAACCCCTGTTCTCGGAATCTGCCTGGGATTACAACTGCTATTCACAGAAAGCGAGGAGCACGGAGTTCATAAAGGCCTGGGACTGATAAATGGCAGGGTAAAGAAGTTTCCTGAGAGTGTTAAAATCCCCCATATGGGATGGAACAACGTAAAAGTCGAAAAACAAAATGTAAAATGTAAAATGTTTGACGGGATAGCTGATGATTCCCATTTCTATTTTGTTCATTCCTACTACGTTGAGCCTGAAGATAAGGACGTGATTGTCGGCACGACCGAATACGGCCCCGAGTTTGTTTCCGCGATAAACAAAGACAGTATATGGGGAGTTCAATTCCATCCTGAGAAAAGCAGTGAAAACGGTCTGGAAATCCTGAGGAACTTTTGCGGCTATGCTAAGTAAAAGAATTATTCCCTGCCTGGACGTTAAAGACGGTCGTGTCGTCAAGGGCGTTAATTTCGTTGACTTGAAAGATGCCGGAGACCCTGTAGAAACGGCAAGGGCGTATTCCATGGAAGGGGCGGATGAGATTGTCTACCTGGATATCACCGCCAGTATCGAGAAACGAAGC
This sequence comes from bacterium, assembly GCA_030596585.1. GTDB lineage: Bacteria > NPL-UPA2 > JAUVJM01 > JAUVJM01 > JAUVJM01 > JAUVJM01. The sequence continues at coordinate 3,247 of JAUVJM010000037.1, read as the reverse complement.
GCCATGCTTGAGATAGTCGTCAAAACTGCAGAACATGTCTTCATTCCGCTCACCGTCGGCGGAGGAATTAGAAACATAGAAGATATAAGACTTCTGCTAAAGTCCGGGGCGGACAAAGTATCTTTGAACACAGCCGCCATAGAAAATCCCGGTTTAGTTAAAGAAGCATCCGAAGAATTCGGAACTCAATGTATTGTCGTAGCTATAGACGCTAAAAGCAACCATAAACCGCCAGTTAAGCAGTGGGAAGTTTATACCTATGGAGGCAGAAAACCCGTAGGTCTGGACGCTGTCGAATGGGCGAAAAAAACAGAGGGTCTGGGAGCCGGGGAAATCCTTCTGACCAGTATGGACAGGGACGGCACCAGGGACGGGTACGACCTTGAGCTGACGAGAACGATATCAGAGGCAGTAAACATCCCTGTGATTGCTTCGGGGGGAGCGGGGAATCTCGAACATCTCTATGACGCCTTTACGCAGGGTAAAGCAGACGCCGCGCTTGCCGCTTCCATCTTCCATTATGGTGAATATTCAATTAAGGAAGCAAAACAATACCTGGAAAACAAAGGCATCCCTGTTAGGGGCTTGTGAAAGGAATAGATTATGTGCGGAATAATGGGATATGTTGGCAGTAAACCTGCCTTGCCGGTTGTCCTGAAGGGTTTAAGACAGCTCGAGTATCGAGGATATGATTCAGCCGGGATAGCCATTGCGGATAAGGACAGAATATCCGTTTTGAAATGCAAAGGGAAAGTTGCTGATTTAGAAAATCTCGTCAAGAGGGAAAATTTCCCCGGATCCACCGCACTGGGCCACACCCGCTGGGCCACGCACGGAGAACCATCAACGCCGAACGCTCATCCCCACATTGACTGTTCCGGGAAGATTGCCATTGTGCATAACGGCATCATCGAAAATCACGCCCCCCTGCGGAAGCTGCTGGAAGCTGAGGGGCATACCTTTCGCTCTGACACGGATACCGAAGTCTTTTCTCATTTAGTCGAGAAGTTCTACCGCGGGGACATCCTCCTCGCAGTGCAGGAAGCGCTTACGCTGATAGAAGGAGCTTATGCCTTTGCGGTTATCTGCCAGGATGAGCCCGATAAGATCGTTGCCGCCCGCAGAGAGAGTCCGTTGGTCATCGGGGTAGGTAACGGAAACGAAGGGGAATACATAATCGCTTCCGACCTTGTTGCCATTGTGGAACATACAAGGCAGGCAATTCACCTGGATGACGGCGAAATCGGCGTTTTCCAGCCTTCAGGTCACCGCATTATTGACAAGGCTAACATGAAAGTCGAAAAAGACGTGGAGAGTATAACCTGGTCATTGGATAAGATAACGAAAGGCGGGTTTCCCCACTATATGCTAAAGGAGATATTTGAGCAGCCTGAGACGATTTATGATACCATGCGCGGCCGTATCCTGAAAGAGAAAGCGCAAATCAAACTCGGAGGATTAGAAGATCTCATCAAACTGCCCTCCGCTGAAAAAACAACAACAGGACTGAGTCATTTGCTAAATTCGAAGAGGATAGTGATCATCGGCTGCGGGACATCCTGGCACGCCAGCCTCGTAGGTGAATATCTGTTTGAAAACATGCTTGGTATCCCCGTGGAAGTGGAATACGCTTCAGAAGCAAGATACAGAAATTTCATTGTCGATAAAGACACCACTGTTATCGGCATCAGTCAATCCGGCGAGACCGCAGACACTCTCGCCGCACTAAGAGAAGCAAAGAGAAGAGGAGCCGCCACACTCGGGCTTGTCAATGTCGTGGGTTCCAGCATTGCCAGGGAAACGCACTGCGGGGTATATCTGCACGCAGGCCCCGAGATAGGGGTAGCTTCAACTAAAGCATTCACCAGCCAGGTCTGCCTGCTGGCGTTGATGGCTCTGCTGATAGGGAGAGAAAAACACGTCATAACTGACCAAAGAGCAGGCACGATTATCCAAAGGCTTCTTGAGATTCCGTCACAGGTAGAGGAAATCCTGAAAAAGAGCAGCCTTATCCGGGATATGGCACAGCGGTACGCAGGTTTTAGCAATTTTCTCTATCTGGGGAGAGGCTACAACTTCCCGATTGCCCTAGAAGGCGCGCTCAAGCTCAAGGAAATCTCCTATATCCACGCCGAAGGATACCCGGCAGCGGAAATGAAACACGGTCCCATAGCACTTATCGATGAGAACATGCCTGTCATATTCATCGCTACGGATACGGAAGACCAAACATATCAGAAGGTGATTTCCAATATCGAGGAAGTAAAATCCCGTCATGGACAAGTTATCATCATAGCCAGTGAAGGCAATGAGTCTATATACGATGTGGCGGATACAGTCATCACAATCCCCGAGACGGAATATTGCCTCACCCCGCTCCTGACCGTTATCCCGCTCCAGCTTTTTGCCTATCACATGGCAATGTTGAAGGGGTATGACCCAGACCAACCTCGCAATCTTGCCAAGAGCGTGACCGTGGAGTAAAATATAAAGACATCGAAAGGGAGTACAATGACAAAAAAGCCCGGCTTTGACAACGAAAAGTATCTTGAGGAGCAAAGCAAAGCGATATTGCAAAGAATAAACAAGCTCAGAGGCAGACTCTACCTTGAGTTTGGGGGCAAGATCCTGTACGATTATCACGCTGCAAGAGTCCTCCCCGGATATGATCCCAACATAAAGATCAAACTGCTTAATCAACTCAAGGACAAGATCGACATAATTCTGTGCATCTACGCGGGAGACATCGAGAGAGGACGAATTAGAGGGGATTTTGGAATAACATATGATGTGGATGCTCTGAAACTCATCGACAACTTAAGGGAAAATGGTTTGGACATTCTGGCAGTGGTAATAACACGTTTTGACAATCAGGCTCAGGCAGTCAAATTCAAAAACAAATTGGAAAACCGAGGCGTCAAGGTATATCTTCATTCTGCCACAAAAGGATATCCCACTGATGTGGATGTAATAGTGAGCGAAGAGGGCTACGGCAAGAATTCCTGCATTGAAACCAGGCATCCTATCGTCGTGGTGACCGGTCCCGGACCGGGAAGCGGAAAATTGGCAACTTGCCTTTCCCAACTCTACCACGATTACAAAAGAGGAACGAAATCCGGTTATGCAAAGTTCGAGACATTCCCGATCTGGAATCTGCCGTTGAAACATCCGGTGAACCTAGCTTATGAAGCTGCTACAGCGGATTTGGGAGACGCCAACCTCATTGACCCTTTCCACCTTAGCGCTT
>JAUVJM010000124.1 GCA_030596585.1 bacterium | reverse complement strand
GGCAATGGCGGCTGGAGAGGAAATTGGTTCCCGGCAATGGCGGCAGGTGAGTGTCAATTTGGAAAAGGATGTTTACGAATCTCCCAGGTTGAGCTATCGGGACGAATTCAGGGTAACCCTGTAGCATTTCTGTTTGCACAGAGGCTGTTAGGCTTTTGAAGACAACAAGGACAAAACAAACCGACTTTCTTGAAATTGCCACAGAGAAGTATAATGTTGTCTGGAATAGACCGAGCAAGGATTCTTCCGGATCAATGCCGGTAGGTAATGGCGATATCGGATTGAATGTTTGGATTGAAGAAGATGGCGATTTGCTTTTTTATATTAGCAAAAACCGATTCCTGGTAGAGCACGCAGATGCTGCTTTCATACCCAGCCTGGGAAAAAACATGCCATGGTCTGTAGCAACAAGAAACAATCCGGAGAACGTCTCTTGAGCCGGCATTGATACAATACGCTTGAGGATTGTCCTTTCCTGCCCGTCCTCAATATCCACCCACGTTTTTCCACACCGCATAAGCCGGTAATCTGCCATAATGTCTCTCCCCGGAGTTTCGCCCTTTTTTCTCATATTGCTAATGCCTCAAATAACCGCAACAGCCGGTTTCATAGATACGGCACTACTCCAGTTTTGCAGAAGCTTGCTATCCAAACACATGGAATTTCGCTGCCGCCATTCTACAGCAAAATTGAATTCCATGTCTCCGTAAGAATCCCGGGGAAAGTTCGTCCACCACATGTTGTTGTAGACAATCGCAAGCAGTTTTTCACTGCTGTGCGGGACTTCTTCCAGTCTCAGTCCGTCGTTCGGCTGACCAAAAGTAACCAGGGCGCTGTCGGAACCATTCCATAAATAGTGACCTTTTTTCGTTTCATAAGCAGCCCAGCCGTCTATGGCATAATAGTCCTTACATGTCCCCGGTATCTGCTTTCCTCCCAATTGGAAAATACTGCCGCCATTACTCAGGAAAGGCATTACTTTCTTGAATGGAAATCCAAATTTGACGTAGAACACCTCCGCGCTCTCCGGAGCAGACTTCCTGTACAGTTTGATGTTCAACAATATCTTAGGCTTGTCCTTGTATATTTCCAATCGTCTGAACAGATATCTCAGACGCGGGTGTTCCAAATACTGTTCGAAAACAATCGTGTGCTTGTTTTCCTCATACACTGCTCTCGTCTTACCGGCAGATTCTCTTATCCTGTAATGCTTATCCCTCAGCATTTTTCTTTCTTTCAGCGTTGGAGATTTGAAACTGCCAAAAACCGGGTCGTATCTTAATCCATGGGGGCACCTTGCTTCTAACGAAACAAAATCTCCTATAGCACCATTCAAAAGGTCTTCGTGCATACCCTCCCACCTTAACGATACCGGCCAGGCATCTTTGCCATGCTTAATCCTTACCTTGTTACCAATTCCTTTTTTTCGAAGAACAGGTTTTGTGACAGGCTCATATTTCCTTGTTTCGCCAGGCTTCAGATTTTCAACCCAGAATTTCACCATCTTGCCTGGCACCTGGTCCGGGAACACTCGCGGTATATTCGTAGAGCCTATATCTTTACGGCTTCCAATCTGACCGAAATAGTCCCACGAGCTCTCAAACACAAGATTTTGTGTATTCGATGTTTTTGCTTCCCTTACTGCTTTGTATTCTCCTCGCAGACAATCCGTCGGGAGCTCAATCCACCCGCTAAAAGGCTCTTTGCACGGGTTCAAAACACAAATGCCGTTCCCTTTACGCTCTAATTTCTTACGGACAAGCTCTGAGAGCATTTTCTCCGCCCTTGCAAGCGGACGGTAAGCAAGAGCGCTTTTCTCAGCACACTGTCCCCGCGAAGCCGCACAGTTGGGAATTGCCACGCTGAAACCTGAACCCCATGCGTGTTCATGAAAAAGGGAAAGCTCCCGCCGCGTTTTATCTATTTCCTGCTCCTGGCACGTTCTTATTTCCCGCGGCCACATCTTCGAATTGATAGCTCTCAGAAAAAGCCTCGCCTTCCTGCTGGCTGAGAGCTCGTGCGGGGTAGATGCCGTACCGTTGGACCACCAATCCGTCCATTCTCCTTCAAAAGACGGTATTTCCCCGCCAGCCGCTTTCCTTATTTCTTCCAATGCTGAAGAAAGGGTCGTGAAACGTATCGATGGGCTGAAACCCATCTCATTCCACCTACCTATGAAATCTGCCAGAAGCGGCAATGGCGGGTCGTTATCCCCTCTCCAGTTGTTTGTGCTGGATAACACGATGCGGTTGTAGGGATATCCCCCTGATTCTATTTCCTTCAATCTCTTAATACAAAGAGCATGAGCCTTTTCAAGACTTTTCCTATCTGTCCTGAATATGTCACCAGGCACCGGAGGTCTATACCTTGTATCCGAAACTTCGGGTATCGGTCCCTTTCTCCAGTCTTCTTCATGGAAAAGCGAATAGGCAGGTGTAGAATAACCGCGGGTGTTCCAGGCGAAAACGCTCTGGCGGTTACCTATGTTCCACTTGAAAGCCCATATACCGTTAAAGAGAGCGCCTCCGTTTGTGCCCAGCCAGATGTATCTGATTCCTTTTCTGTAAGCCGCTAATGCTCCAGCTCTTGGAAATCCGTTTACGTCAATCTGCATTGCAACCTTTGGCGACACTTTGTTCCACAATTCATCCGGCAGCCAGTTTAGCATTTTCTCCCATTCCTCGGCAGACGCAAATCCATCCTGATTAAACGGGAAAGCCGTAACTTCAATAAATCCGTCTCTGACCGCGGCAGCAAAATTGTTCTTCCTCCTCGTGGAACTCTTTTCCCACCACGTAAGTACCGGTTCTGACCCTTCACATGTCCAGTAAAAATGTCTCTGTGGAGGCTTATTCTTATTTTGCAATACAAGATCAAGAGCCATATCAATATACTTGATGCGGCTTTCCGTGCAAACAATCTGGTGGTCCGTATACCCAAAATCGGTATGCGTAAAGTGAACTACATCAACATGTTCAATGCCTGCCATTAACTTTTCCTTTCCAATACCTGCCATCAACCTCCGCTCGTGAATTCATAAGCTACACCATTTGTTATAAGTTGTCAATTTGAAACGAAAATTCCCAAGCGTTTTGAAGAAATTACTTGACTATCCATATGCTTACCGATAATAATCAGCTGGGTCAGAACAGGATTGCAGCTGACAAACTTGAGTAACCGTAACCATATACCAATTTTTGAATTTTAACCTGAAGGGAACTGATATGATTGTAGGAACCAATACAGCTATTTATTCAAATGGGAGTCTTGAGGAAAAGACAGAAAGGATCATTGCCGCTGGATATAAAGGGTTGGGTATAGGTTTCAGTGTAGCTGACGACAATCAAAAATGGATTGGTGATATGGATGAAAAGGATATTACCCGTTATGAGAAGATACTGGAGAGGTTTGATCTGATTTCCCTTCATGCCAGCCATATCGAAATGAAACCACTGGCACTGCATCCTGAATATCGGCGGATAAGCCAGAGCGAATACATAATGAATCTTGAAATCGCAGGGAAG
>JAUVJM010000025.1 GCA_030596585.1 bacterium | reverse complement strand
GAACTGAATGCCGTCGGGGGCGGATTCATGAGCCAGTTGGAATGGGGCTCCGATATGCGCGGTATTCCCCTGCCCGTTGCCGATATCATGGAATCACTGTTCAATTCCACTTTCGACCACAACGGACCTAAGGCACCGCTCCCCTATGCCACCGAAGCTGATGCCCAGGGTCTTCTTACCATGCTTTTTTTCACCTACCTGACAGGAGGCAGTCCCCCGCTTTTCATGGACTTCCGCAAAGTCTGGGAACCGTGGGAGATAAATGCCCTGGCAAAACGAATCAAGATAGAGGAACTCGAAGGAACGACTCTATGGGAACAGAAAGGTCTTGTAGACGGTGATAACTCAGGCAGTGCCTCTTTTGACTGGGCGGCTAAACCCGGAGCAAGTCCGAAGAAAATTATGTCCCGGGTTTCCATGCCCCTGGCAGATGAGGGATATTTCCCCGGATTGGGAAACTCGGTTACGTTTATTTCACCCGGCGGCATTGAGGGCATTGCCGGAAGATTGGCGTACAGCTCCCTGTCGGACATGTTCTCGCTGATATGGGATGAGGCAGTCACAGTTGACCTGCCGGAGAAATTGGCAAAGGCGGTGTGCGAAACATCTACAGCTACCTGGCCGCATACGTTCGTCGTACCCAGATACGCTACGATGGGGGAATACAAACAATTTGCCCCGGCAAACCACTTTCACATGACATGGGGATTAAAACCTGCAAGGCTGGAATACTGGATGGACCTGTGCAACGTGCTTTCGGCAGCTCCCTGGCAGGCAAGACCGGAGTACATGGAAAACACGGACCGTCCCACGCCGCTTCTCTACATACAGAACGGCGGAGAAACAAATACAAAGACAAAGCTGGCAGGCAAAGATTAGATTTTGAGATTTTGCATTTTTGGCGAACAGAGCGGGCAAATGAAGTAGATTTTATATTGTTAGGGGAGAAAAGGCAGCCATGAGGCTGTTCAAAGGTTAATTCAATGGTCAAAAAGATGCTATGAGAGAGCTCTCGAACTTCTATACCTGACGGTGGAAACTCTTGAAGGGGCAAGAAGACTTGGTGAGTTAATGCGTTTCAAAGAGATGCTCTGCATGCTTTACGCGAAGAGCAGACCGGGCTATCTGGAGAACGAGAAGCTGATGAAGGCACTGATCTTGATGGATAGAAACAGCTTTCTTGCACTTAACGGTGGCAAAGACAACAGGTTATACTGATCCTCACTGGAAAATATTGACATCACCCCGCCTATGAGAGCCACATTTATAAAAACCCCTCTTATGAAGACCTGATTTCTCCCAGACAGTAGGATAAATTAACGGGTCAGGCATGCCTGACCCCTACATCTGAAAAAACAAACAATTTTGTAGGGGACGGGCATGCCCGTCCCGCTAATAAAGTTGCGTAAAAAGGAAATTCCTATATAATCAAGAGCCAAAAATACTCGTACAATAAGAAAATAGTGCACTATTATAGTGCAGTGTAAAAATAAAGGGGTTATTTTTATAATGGGCATAGTTGATATTCAAAATCCTACAAGGCTTTTATCGAAAAAATGGGATTAAAGTCTGCACTGACAGCTATTTTAAGGTCTGATTTTATGACATTTTGCTTGCTTTTAAGGTCGCCTTTTTTGCAATAAAAATATCATTTTAGCCTTGACTTTTTAATTAAAATACGTAAAATTAATCTTATGAAAAGACATGTTTCATCTTTTTTAATGGATTGGAAAAGAGAAAAGGGGCGAAAGGCTCTTCTAATACGAGGAGCCAGGCAGGTAGGTAAAACCTATTCTGTGAGGCAATTGGGCAAAACTTTCAAGCATTATCTGGAGGTTAATTTTGAAGAAGAAAGGGCAGTGAAGCAGTTTTTTGTAGATTCTTTAAATCCTTCAGTATTATGTCAAAAACTATCTGCTTATTTCGCGATTCCGATAATTGCTGGCGAGACGTTACTATTTTTTGATGAGGTACAGGAATGTCCGGAATCTTTGAGCTCCTTGAGATTTTTCTATGAAAAAATGCCTGATCTACATGTAGTCGCAGCAGGTTCTCTGCTTGAACTTGTTATTTCCGACATCCCTTCCCATGGTGTGGGCAGGATCCATTCCCTTTACATGTATCCAATGTCATTTGATGAGTTTTTGGAGGCAATGGGAGAGGGAAAATTGATAGAACTTAAAAACAAGGCTGGTATAACCAAAGCACTGGACGGTGTTTTCCACAGGAAGTTGATAGACTATCTGAAAATCTATTATATTATCGGTGGAATGCCGGAAGCGGTGAAAGAATATGCGGCTTCCCAAAATATACTTTCCTGCCAAAAGAAATTAACCGATTTAATCGAAACCCTTAGAGATGATTTTGCCAAGTATAAGAAACGATCTCCTGTACAGAGGTTGCGGGAAGTATTTGATTCCATAGCCTTGCAGGCGGGGCGGAAATTTAAGTATTCAAATATTGACTCACATTCCAATCATAAATCTCTTAAGGATGCCTTAGATTTGATTGTACAGGCCGGCCTTGCTTATAAGATTTACCACACTTCAGCCCACGGGTTGCCGCTGGGGGCACAGGTAAAAGCTAAGAAATTCAAAGTAATCCCTTTTGATACGGGAATACACCAGAAGATATTGGGTTTGAATATGGCCGAGATTATAGCCGCACAAGATATTAATGTAATAAATAAAGGCAACATAGCGGAGGTATTTACTGGCATGGAGATCATAAAAAACAGCCCGTATGATACTGAGGAGCAACTATATTATTGGCATAAAGAAAAACGGGGTAGTAATGCGGAAGTAGATTATATTATTCAGCATAATGAACGGATAATACCTATTGAGGTTAAATCCGGAACAAAAGGGAAGATGCAAAGCATGAGACTTTTTATTGCGGAGCATAACACAAGAAAAGGGATAAGGTTATCTTTGGAAAATTTTGCAGGCTATGAAGATATAGATGTGTATCCTCTATATGCAGTTAGTAATATATTGAGGATAACCTAACTACGGAAGATGGGGGAACCCCTGAAGATAGATTTTCTTAACCTCGGGGTTAATCCATGCGATTTCTCTCGGGAATCCACCCTCAAGAACGCTTTTTATCTCCGCTGCGCCTTTTCGTTTGACGTCGCTGACAGACCTTGTGGAAGTGAATGCGGAATGCGGCGTTATCAAGACATCGGGCATTTTTCTAAAAGTATCAAAGACAGGATTACTCCCGCTCCTCAAATATGAATTTTGTCTCGGCTCTCCCTCAATAACGTCAATCGCAATACCGCCCAGCTTATGGGTTCTCAATGCCGAAATCAAAGCCGGAGTGTCTACAACCTCACCGCGGCAAACGTTAATGATATATGCGCCCTTTCTCATAAGCCCGAATCTTTCCTGCCAAGCATCCTGAGGGTAGGATGCCTTCCTTCGTGAGAGGGATATTGAGCGCAATTATTCTGCACCTATCCAGCCTGTCAATAATTTCCCGTGTGATTCTTGTATGCCGCACGCCTATTGCATCGGCGTCTCTGCCATTTCTGATAATTCTGTGAACGTCTCCCACGCCTGCCGTCCTCTCATCCCTCCTGAGCACGGCAATATCTCTCAGAACATCCTTCTCGATCTTTACATCTTTCCCGTGAATGTCAGCCAGGTATACAAGATGTCTTTTCATTTATCCTTCCGTTTGAGACCAATATCCTTACACGTCTTAGTGAATGCATACCTGATAAGCTTCTTTTCCCCTCCTGATAATTTCGAAGCGATGCAAAAAATCACCGTGCGTTCAACAATGTCGTCAAGATGCTTCAAAGTCCCTTTTGCATAAGAAACGTTTCTTGCAAACTCATTCTCTTTCAAGTCCCACACAGAATGATGCCCGCAAATTGAGTTCTTATTCACAAGACTGCCGTTATTGTAGTATATGTGAAACCCCCACTCAGTCATATGTATGGGATATAGACCGTTATCCCGTACGCGTATCCCGTTTCCTATTAACCCGTCCTTAAACGCCCACGCAGTCTGCTCATCTTTAAACGTCATCTTAAGGAAAGCTCCACTGTCTCCTCCAGGGTCCGCAACCGTACGCGTCCTGACATCATCATACCTGCTCAATATCACTTTCAGACTGTTCTTGAACCGCCTCATTTCACCGGTGATTTTCGGCAATTTACTGAGCTGAACTCTCAGGACAGCGGCAACCATTTCATTCATTCTGTAACCTATTCCCCAGAGCTGACAGTCCTTATCATCGGATATAAGCCTTCCTTTTTCATCCCTGGGATAGCCGAGGTCATGAATGGCATTCGCTTTCATGTACAAGGATCTATTGTTGGTAACAATAGCGCCACCCTCACCTGATGTCATGTTCTTGTTCAACTGGAAAGAGAACATTGCCATATCGCCAAAAGAGCCCGCCATTTTCCCTTTTACCGATGCCCCGGCAGACTGGGCACAATCTTCAAGAAGCCTGATCTTCCGTTTCCTGCAAATAGAGACTATTTTCCCAATCTGTCCGATCACCCCGCCCATGTGCACAACAATTACCGCTTTTGTTCTTCCTGTAATCTTTTTCCTGAGATCTTCCGGGTCAAGACTAAATGAATCATCCACATCGGCAAGTACAGGAATTGCGCCGCTTCTGACAACGGCTCCAACCGTAGACACCCAGAAATAACCGGGAACAATAACCTCATCTCCCGGCCCCACACCCATAGCAGAGAGGCATACCTGCAAAGCCCCCGTTCCGCTTGATACTCCCAGACAATACCCTCTCCCGATATAGGCGGATAGCTCCTTTTCGAATTTGTCCGCCTCGTGTAGGAGATTCGGCCCATAAAGCCTGAACGGCGATCTTGCTTTCAACACTCTTGATACGGCGTTTATCTCTCTGCTATCTATATAATAAACACCGGGCCATTCCTGCGGCAGTTTTATTTTCTTGCTCATCATACATCCTCCTTTGTTTTCTTCCAACGAAACGTTACGGCGTACTTCCGTTAGGCGAATACTACCAGTTTCTATAGAACGCTGTCAACAATTTAACTCTGCACCGTCAAAAAATATCTTGGACATTTGCGGGATTTGCTGTATTATTCAACGCGTGCGGTGGGTATAGAGAATAGGCTTATGAGAAAGTCTGAAAATACAAAAGAAGCACCCGGGCGCTTGAGCACTCGAGCACAAAAACAGCAGGGTGCCAATGTATCCGCAGTGAAACACAAACCGGTGATTCGATACTCCGCTGTTCTATCATTTCTCCTGGCTTTAATGGTATCTCTCTGTCACAACCCGTCGGAGGGAAGTCCTGTAACCGAGTTCATGTCAGCGGACGAACTGAAACCAGGAATGAAGGGCACAGGTAGAACCGTATTCTCAGGAACGGAAATCAGCGAATTCGAAGTAGAAATACTCGGCGTACTCAAAAACATTTACCCAAAGGGAGATTTAATTCTGGCGCGCCTCCACAACGAGGTGCTTGATAAAACAGGATTGATAGCCGGCATGAGCGGGAGTCCGGTATATATAGACGGCAAACTCATCGGAGCCGTCGCTTATGGCTGGGGCTTCACTAAAGAGACCATTGCCGGAATTACACCGATTATGGAAATGCTCTCACTACTGGATGAGGACACCGGAACCAAACCAGCCGCCTGGCACGGCAGACATTTCAGCAGGGAACTCAGCCAGCCGCTCTCGGTAGGAAGATACAAATACAACAGGATTGTTGTCAACACGGAAGACCAACCTCCGTCTGAATATCCACCGTCCGCAATAGTGCTGAACGCTATCGCAACCCCCGTCATGGTGGGAGGCTTCATGCCGGAAGTTTTGAACGAAATGGAACCTGTCTTTGGCAAATTCGGTCTTATGCCGGTTCAAACCGGGGGGCACGACGACAAGACTTCCGGGAAACTCGTCCCGGGAGCTGTTGTGGGAGTTCAACTTCTATCCGGTGACTGTGAACTTTCGGCATCGGGGACAGTTACCTACTGCCGTGATGGCAAAATTCTCGCGTTCGGTCATCCGTTCATGGCGAGAGGGAAAGTCGATTTGCCAATGACAAACGGTTCTATTCAGGCAATTGTTCCCAGCCATGCGTTTTCCTTCAAGTTGAGTTCTTCAGGAGCTGTCGTTGGAAGAATAGGGAGAGATACGCGGGTTGCAATCGGAGGCGAATTGGGTAAATTCGCGCAGACCACATCTTCCCGTATCCGCATTAGGACGGAAGATGAAAGCAAAGAATTCAATTACCGGATGATTCGGGACGAATTCTGGACTCCGAATCTTTTGAGCTGGTGTCTGCTGAATTCTATTCTCAGCAGCGGCATGTCCGTGGAAAAATCGGCTTCGCTCAGCATGCGCATTCGACTGGCGGATTTCCGGGAACCGATTGTGATCGAGAATGTCTTCAGCAAATCCATTCCCGCGCAAAATGCAGCCCCTCTTAAATGGCAGGCAGAAGTGCCGAAGCTATTGAGGAGCATAATGACCAACCAGTTCCGGGAAGTAAGCGTTGAGAATATAGACGTTGAGATAGAACTCAGCGACAAACCTGTTACGGCAATGATTGAGAGCATAAGAATTGACAAATCCGAAGTGGAGCCGGGGGATGATGTGAATCTCTCAATCGTTCTCAAACCCTACGGAGCCGAATACACCACCCTGAGAACAGCACTGCCTATACCTGAAGACCTGCCTGATGGTGAAATTACGATCTTTGTTTGTGATGCCCGGAACAGTGTGCGGATGACTGCGGCCAGGAATCCGGGAAAACACAAAGCTCATAGTTTTGACCGGCTCGTGGAAATTCTGCAAGAGGGCGAGAAGAATAATGAAATTGCGGTGAGACTTTTCCTTCCTCGCGGCGGTATAACCGTGCAAGGAAAAGAACTTCCTTCCCTTCCCGGCTCTCTCATCAGTATAATGAGTTCTTCCCGGGAAACCGGTATCGGGAGACTGACCGGGGAAATCTCCAGGCGTATTCCGACACGCTGGGTTGTTTCAGGATGCCACCAGTTGGTGATTAAAGTGAAAGCAAATTGAGAATTAGGATAGGGAAAATGGATAAACTGAGGATTGTACTGGTTGCTGCTCTCGCAAGCGTCTGTCTCAATTCACACGCCGTTACAACAAGAACCTGGCAAGAGACCTCGCAGAAGGAATTTGACGAGGGCAGTCTCGAATCCGTTTCCACGACCAGCCAGGGGGACATTCTGCTGGCGCCGCTTGCAGAAAAGCTCGCAGACACGGACGAACTCTATGTATGGAGCCTGGCGGCTGACAACCAAGGCAATCTCTTCGGGGGCAGCGGAAACGACGGCAAAATCTTCAAACTGGATAGCAGAGGTGAACTTTCCCTCTTCTACGACTCGCCCGAACTCGAAGTGCAATCCCTGGCGGTAGACAAAAAAGGCAATGTCTATGCAGGGACTTCTCCCAAAGCCATAATTTATAAGATAGGACCCGACGGCAAAGCCGCCGTGTTCTGCGACCTGCCGGACTGCCACGTCTGGTGCCTGACTTTCGACAGCAAGGGTAATCTGTACGCAGGAACCGGAGACAAAGGCAAAATCTACCGAATCAACCCCAGAGGGAAGTCGAGTCTGCTCTACGATTCCAACCAGACCCACATACTATGCCTTGTAAAAGACTCGGATGATAACCTCTACGCCGGAAGCGAACCGGACGGAATTGTGTACAAGATAAGTCTCAAGGGCAGCGTTTCCGTTCTCCACGATGCGGCTGAAGGGGAAATCCACACGCTGGCGCTTGGTAAGAACGGCACTCTTTTCGCAGGGACAGCTTCGGGAACTGCAGCCCCGGTTCAAACTCAAAAGGAGAACACACAGCCTCAGCAGAAAGCTCCCAGGGGGAAAACGCCGCCTGCCGCAGCCGTTCCCAACAGTGTATACCGGATTACGCCTGACGGCATGGTCAACAGGATATTCACATCGGACAAATACCTCATCCTGAGTATTGCTCCCGACGAGAAGGGAAACATCTACGTCGGCACCGGGAATGAGGGGATGATTTACAAAATATCTCCGGACAAAGAGACGACTACACTCCTCAAATCCGAAAATCTGCAGATACTGTCCATGCTCTGGAAAGATGACAGACTCTATTTTGGAACGGGGAATGCAGGACGCATCTACAGCCTGGAAAGCTGCTACTGTGAAGAAGGCATTTTCACATCAACCGTCTTTGACACATCGCTCCTGACCCGGTGGGGCAATATTAGCTGGAAAGGAACTGTTCCCGAAAAAACGGAGATAGGGCTGTCAACCCGCTCAGGGAACACACAGAAGCCGGACAACACCTGGTCCGGATGGTCCAAAACGTATGAGGACCGCTCCGGA
This sequence comes from bacterium, assembly GCA_030596585.1. Lineage (GTDB taxonomy): Bacteria > NPL-UPA2 > JAUVJM01 > JAUVJM01 > JAUVJM01 > JAUVJM01. Next base: position 6,207 of record JAUVJM010000025.1, on the reverse strand, counting down.
GCGAAAGTGGAAAGCCCTTCGGGGAGATTCATCCAATACCGGGTTCATCTAAATACAAGAGAGCATTCTGCAACTCCCGTTCTGTATGAGGTTGCTGTCTGCTATCTGACAGCCAATCAGCCCCCCGAGATAGAATGGGTCAGGCTTGAGAGTTATCACCGGCGCGGGGGAAATGCCCGCCTGACAAACAGGACAAAAGCGAACAATGCAAGAATCGGAAAAGGCGAGAAGCTCCTGAGATGGCAGGCACGGGACCCAAACGGCGACAGCCTTACCTATGACGTATACTACCGCGGAGAGGAAGAGAAAAACTGGAAAAAACTCAAGGCGGATATCAAAGCGACATCCCACCGCTGGGATAGCGTGACTTTCCCGGATGGGTATTACCTGCTTAGAGTAGTAGCGACTGATTCTCCCGATAATCCTCCCGACAAAGCTGAGACATCCGAAAAAATCACGGAACCTTTTCTTGTTGACAATACCCCACCCAGGATGGAAGCGCTTGAAACACACCTGATATCCCGGAAGCATATTATAAGGGGCACTGCGAGGGACGACACGAGCAAAATTGTCCTAATTGAGTACTCCCTTGATGCAGGAGATTGGATTGACATTTTCCCTGCTGACGGCATATTCGATTCAGGAAATGAGCCTTTTGAGTTTGCCCCGTTGGAAATCCAGCCTCTGACGGAGAAGGCCGGCCCCGTGTCATCCCCGGGAGAACATACCGTCGTCGTAAAAGTAACCGACTCTCAAGGCAATGTCGGAACAGGAAAAGTAGTATTTGAAATAAGTCCCCCTCAAGGAGGGTAGAGGAAGTAGCAGGTAGGGTCTGATATTCAATGTTAAACGGCATGCTCATCATTAACAAACCCCGCGGGATAACCTCGCACGACGTGGTTGCGGAAGTCCGCCGCATACTGCACACCCGCAGAGTGGGCCATACAGGCACACTTGACCCGGAAGCAACCGGAGTCCTTCCCGTATGCGTGGGTCCGGCAACGAAAATTGCACAGTTTTTCTTGTCCTCGGACAAGGAATACGCCGCTACAATGACTCTCGGAGTGAGAACAGACACCCAGGACGCGGCGGGAAAGATAATTTACACTGTTGAGAAACTGGACTTCGGGGAAAAAGAAGTCAAGTCCGCCTTCTCACACTTCGTCGGAGAGATAGAGCAAATTCCACCAATGGTCTCGGCTGTCCGCCACAAAGGCAAGAAGCTGTATGAACTGGCAAGACAGGGAAAAGAGGTTGAAAGAGAACCGAGACGGGTAAAAATTCTGGAGCTTGAAATCCTAAGCTGTGAGATCCCCCAAGTCAGCTTCAGGGTATCTTGTTCCAAAGGAACCTATATCCGGACATTGACCTCGGACATAGGAGACAAGCTGGGCTGCGGTGCACATCAGTCCAAACTAACGCGGCTTCGTTCCGGACCGTTCAGGCTTAGTGATGCCATAACTCTGAAAGAACTGAGAGAAATGCCTCATCCCGAGTCGAGAATAATCCCCGTCAAAAAAGCGCTTTCGCACCTTCCGGCCATAGAAGTCAGAGACTGGTTCGGAAAATTCGTCAGCAAAAATGCCCCGGTCTCAAGTGCCGACATCGCGGAATCACCCCGGCTCCATAGCGGGGAATTTGTCAGAATCAATAATTCCCGAGGAGATTTGCTCGCAATCGGCGAGGTGCAAACAGTTGCGGAGGAAAAAGCCGCAACAGTGAAAGTACTGCGCCCGCTGGTCAAATAGGGATACATCCCGTTTTCAAATGAGGGTTATTCACGGTCTTGACAAATCCAAAGGGAATTTCCGGGAAACAGTCGTAACCATCGGGGCATTCGACGCGCTCCATATAGGACACCGGAAAATCATCAGCGAAGCGGTGAGGAGCGCTGAGAAAATGGGAGGCGAGAGTATCGTAGTTACTTTCGACCCTCATCCCTCAACACTTCTTTCCCACAACCCACAACCCCTCTTGCTGAATCTATCGAAGAAACTCAGTATGCTGGAAAGCTTCGGCGTGGATGTGTGCCTCATTATCAACTTCAGCCGCAGTTTCAGGGAACTTTCGCCTCACGATTTCGTGAGGAAAACACTTGCAGGGTATTTGAAGGCAAAACTCATCATAATCGGCTTCAATTACGTTTTCGGAAAAGGCAGAAAGGGAAATGCAGAATTCTTATCCGAAACGGGGAAGAAATATGGATTCGAAGTGCGGCAGGTTGAGCCGGTCAAAGCAGACGGTGAAACAGTCAGCAGCACCCGGATAAGACAACTTGTGAGGGAAGGAAATGTGGAGAGAACTAATGCTTTCCTGGGCAGAGCATACGAGATAACCGGTACGGTCGCAAAAGGGAAAGGTCAAGGGCATATCACAGGTTACCGGACGGCAAACCTGAACAGCATCCAGGGATTGCTCCCCGCACCGGGGGTCTATGCCGGGTTTGCGGTTTTGGGGAAACAGCGGCATAGAGCGGCTCTCAATCTGGGCTGGAGACCAACATTCGGTTCAACCGAAAGCAAAGACCCTGCAGCGGAAGTGCATATAGTTGGATTCGACAACAATATCTACGGCGAGGAACTTACATTCAGTTTTATCAAGAGAATAAGGGACGAAATTGCTTTTCGGAGTGTCGAAGAACTGAAAAAACAAATCGAAATAGATGTTGAAAAAATCCGCTCGTGTATTGAAACACAGCCCGCTCCATAACATCCCCCCCTGCAATCTTATCCCTTCGCAAGCCCTGACATAAGAACTGCCTGGCGTAGACCGGAGCATACATCAGATATCCAATTTTCGTGGCAGTTACATCTTGCCATATTCCAGGTATGCCTCCATCAGTGTTATTATATTCTCAACCGGTGTGTCTGCCTGGATATTGTGAGACGTGCAAAAGATATATCCGCCATCCTGTTTGGCAATGTCTGCAATGGATTTGACTTCATGCCGGATCTCACCCCGCGAGCCGTACGGCATCGTCTTCTGAATGGAAACGCCACCTTGAAAACAAATGCTCTTGCCAAACATCTTCTTCAGGTTGGCCAAGGACATCCCGTTGGCTTCCGGCTGAATTGACTGCAGGATGTCAAGCCCGCACTCAATCATATCCGGAATAATATCTACTACCGATCCACACGTGTGATGCATTGCGATCGCATTGTGGCGTTTTATAAGGTCGATATAGTCGGCAAAGCCGGGCTTGATGAACTTGCGCCACATGTCGGCGCTAACAAGAAGCCCATTCTGTGCGCCGAAATCGTCTCCGGTCAGAACAATGTCGATTCTTCCTGCCGCCGCACGGAGTATTCTTTCGAGATAACCGAGATAGAACTCCCTGATTTTCCTGAAAACCGTCTCAGCTATCTCCTGCTTGGCCGCAAGATCGATGAAGATATTCTCAGTGCCACGCAAATACATGGCTGGCTTGAGCTGGGCTACGCGGTTCAAACGGTCACCCATGAACACGACCACGCGATTTTCTTTCAGAATCGCATCACATTGTGCTTCGACGATGCTGTAATCAAACCATTCGGGATCCGGCCAGTGCTGGTATTTTTCAATGTCGTGCACGCTCTCGACCTTGCTTAGCGGCGGCTCCGTCACCTCGCTATAGGATTCTGATTGTCCAGGCAACCCGGCGGCAACGGCGGTGCGCTCCACGCCCCAGATGTCTGTCCCTGGCGCAAGCGGGGGCCCGATATAGGTCGGGCCCTCAATATACCGAAGGTCCACATCGTAATCGTCCAGGAATTCCGCATAAGGCCTGCCACGCTCGGTTTCCAAATGCTGAACCACTGCTGTTGTTGCCCAGAAATCTATCGGGATTCTGTCACCGGGTCGGTGTTCAAGAGTCTGAAATGTCCTTTCGCGCGAATTCACTTTTTTCTTTTCTGGTACATGTTTCTCTGTGCCATCTAACAGTTGAAATCAGCTGCCAGCATGAAGCGCAGCGGAATGCCGGTCAACTGCATTGATTTGATCTGTAACGAATAATGTATTGCTCCAAGCTCGCTTTCCTTCTTTGTCCTCAAGTTCTATATAAATGTGAGTCCAGTCCATAGGAATTTCCACGGAAGCTTGTGTCAATAACTGACCATCGAATGATCCGACACGCCAACCACAATAGGCAGGACCAACCAAGCGAATGAATTGCACGGGTGTGCTCTCAATATGAAGGAATTTGCTATCAAAAGTTATAGATTTGAATTCCGGTCCACAAGAAGAGTAAAAATTGCCGTGTTTAATAGCAGAGAAAATGGCCTCCTTCGAAAGCTCAGAAGCGTTTACTATAATCCAACCACCGTTCCATCCTGGATGTCCCGGTTTCAAGTGGGCATCATCAACTGAAAAACCGAGTGTATCGGGATTCTTCTTGAGCATTGCATCCCAATGCGTAAGACCATCGCTCTTACCATTTAACCAGCGACATACATGATTATAGAGCTCAACTCCATCAAAATCCCACCGATTGGCATCTTCCAGCGAATTCCCGCTCCAGTGAGGATGGGCTAAAACCAGTATGGCGTTTTGTTCTCGAGCTTTTTGCATAGCGCTTTCAAAACCTTCTTCTTGGGTGATTCCATTTGTTTTTCCTAAACAGACAACATGGAAGAACGCACCGGTATTGTCCCGACCATCAAGTTCGATACCATCCAATAAAAGTAAAGGAGGATTCCATGTTTTGGCAACATCTGAAGAAACCCAGTGATCTGTGCAGAAGATGAAATCGTATTGTGCCGTCGAATAGAGTTCAGCAATTTCAGGTATTGACATTTCGCCATCAGAAGCAATGCTGTGGATATGAGTATTTCCTTTAAACCAATGGCCTGCAGTATTGTATCGAAATGATTTATCAGATATTGTCATTATATTTCCGGTTTTCATCTAATGGCAAAATTGAGCGGCTACCCCTAATTTCACGGGGCAAAATACCATATAATAAATGAAACATCAACAAAATATGCCTTTTTGTAATGCCTCAGTCTCAGGTGGGGGTACATTGCATCTGCTATTGCGATCCCCCCACCCGTAACTGAGGGATTACGCCTTTTTTGCCTTTTTTCTTCACAGAGGTCTGGTAGGCACGCGCGGCTCGCGGCGGATAGGGTTTTCAAGTTCTTACTATCAAAACAAATTGAAATAGATGTTGAAAAAATTTGTTCGGCTGTCAGGTGAAGCGCCCAGGTGTTAGACGCCGTTTTTTCATGGATTTTTAGATGATAAACAAACCAAGCAGTCCGAAGATCGACCTCCCCTTCAATACCATCGTTGAACTGTAACCGTTCACAGGGATATGTCATTGCGAGGAATGAACGCAGCGAATGACGAAGCAATCTCTGAGATTGCCACGCTACGCTCGCAATGACGTAACCGACACCGGCATATTAGCTTGCGAACAGTTATTCAAGATGTTCAAGGTCGTTTAAGTCTTTATGCCTACCGCTTGCCATTTTGTTTTTCTTTAAATCTTTTAAAGATATAAAATTTACCTTTATATCATCAATAGTTACCATTTTTTTGTTTTTATAACATTCAGAAAATTTAACTCCATCTATAGAAGTTAAAATTTCAACTCGTAGAGGGGGATTACCCATTCTTATATTCTTCTCTTTTTCTAAGAAGAGCTCTTCATTTAATTCAGGAACATTAAATCCAAATTCCTTCAAAGCTTCGACTATTTTTCGCGCATTATCTTTGGAGGCGGCAATCCAAATATCTATATCTCCAGTGGCGCGAGGATAACCATGAAAGGCAACGGCATAACCGCCAATAACTAAATACTCAATTTTCTTTGAGTTTAGTAATTGTAAGAGTTCTTTGAAGTCTTGCGGTAGATGGATCATAACCGAATATAATCCTTCTTAATCTTTCCAGAGCTTCGATTCTCTCAAGGTAAGTCTTGTTTCTCCAAAAATTGCGATCATCGCTTTCATGTATGGATGTAATTTTAAAAACCTTTTTGTTCATCATCATTCTAATTATACCATATATAATCTATTTTATCTATTTTTCTAATGCGGAATTGAGCGGCAACCGCAGACGGCGCGGACAGGCAAGTGCTTGCACTCGCCGTTAGCGCCTGCAAGGCGGCAGCCCGCGAAGCGGGTTTTGCCCGTTCCAATGACTTGTTCAAGCCCCTGCGGCGAGAACAAGGCATTGGAATTGACGAGCAATTCCGCATTCGAGCCGCAATTGCGGCTCGAACAT
>JAUVJM010000042.1 GCA_030596585.1 bacterium | reverse complement strand
TTGACTGAGAGATCGACAGATCGAACAGGTGCGAAAGCAGGCTAAAGTGATCCGGTGGTTCCGTATGGAAGGGCCATCGCTCAAAGGATAAAAGGTACTCCGGGGATAACAGGCTGATCTCCCCCAAGAGTTCACATCGACGGGGAGGTTTGGCACCTCGATGTCGGCTCATCGCATCCTGGGGCTGAATAAGGTCCCAAGGGTTTGGCTGTTCGCCAATTAAAGCGGTACGCGAGCTGGGTTCAGAACGTCGTGAGACAGTTCGGTCCCTATCTGTTGTGGGCGTAGGATATTTGAGAGGAGCTGTCCCTAGTACGAGAGGACCGGGATGGACGAACCTCTGGTGTTCCAGTTGTCACGCCAGTGGCATTGCTGGGTAGCTATGTTCGGAATGGATAAGCGCTGAAAGCATCTAAGCGCCAAGCCAGCCTCAAGATAAGATATCCCTCCCGACTTCGGTCGGGACGAAGACCTCCCGTAGACTACGGGATTGATAGGCCAGATGTGTAAGTGATGTGAGTCACTTAGCTTACTGGTACTAATCGGTCGAGAGGCTTAACTTTTTTGATTGCCCTTTACCTTGTATTTTTTGTCCTGATAGTTATAGCGGAGAGGAAACACCCGTTCTCATTCCGAATACGGCCGTTAAGCTCTCCAGCGCCGATGGTACTGATCTGGAGACGGATTGGGAGAGTAGGACGCTATCAGGGCATTTTTTTGTCATCAACCACAAATGGGAAGGCAAAAAAAGGGACGCCATAAACAGCGCCCCTTTTTATTTCAGCTTCAATAGGCAGTCTACTTAGTACATGCCTCCTCCTCCTTGCGGCATTGGCATCTGAGGTTTTTCTTCTTCCGGAAGTTCGCTTACCAGAGCCTCCGTTGTAAGGAGAAGACTGGCAATGCTTGAGGCATTCTGTAAGGCGCAACGCACCACCTTGGCAGGGTCAATAACACCGGCTTCGATCATGTCCTCGTATTTATCCGTCTCAACGTTGTAACCGATGTTTGCTTTCCCATCCAGCAGTTTCTGTGTGACGATTGCCCCTTCAACCCCGGCGTTGGCTGTGAGTTGTCTCACGGGTTCTTCAAGCGCCCGTTTGAGAATGGCTGCGCCTGTTTGCATGTCGCCTTCAAGTTTGAGGGCGGCAACCGCTGGTATAGCCCGCAGGAGAGCAAGTCCTCCGCCCGGCACTATCCCTTCCTCGACTGCAGCGCGGGTGGCGTGGAGTGCGTCCTCGACTCTTGCTTTTCTCTCCTTCATTTCGGTTTCGGTGGCGGCACCGACGTTTATGACTGCCACTCCACCGGCAATTTTCGCAAGTCTCTCCTCGAGTTTTTCCCTGTCATAGTCGGACGTTGTCTCTTCGATTTGCTTACGAAGCTGATTGGCACGTCCGGTGATGGCATCTTTACCGCCGGCTCCTTCGACGATCGTGGTATTGTCTTTGTCAATCTTCACTCTTCCGGCTTTACCGAGCATATTCATGCTCATCTTTTCGAGCTTCAATCCGAGCTCCTCGGCAACCACCTGACCTCCGGTAAGGATACCTATATCTTCCAGCATGGCTTTCCTTCTGTCTCCGAAACCGGGCGCCTTGACAGCGGCGCAGGATATGGTGCCTCTTATTCTATTGACAACCAGTGTTGCCAGCGCTTCCCCCTCGACATCTTCTGCTACGATCAGAAAACTTTTCCCCTCCTTAGCTATTGTTTCCAGAATCGGGATGAGGTCCTTCATGTTGCTGATTTTCTTGTCGTGCAAAAGAATGTACGGGTTTTCAAGGATAACCTCCTGGGTTTCAGCATTGGTGACGAAATAAGGAGAGAGAAAACCCTGGTCAAACTGCATTCCCTCGACGAGGTCAAGCGTTGTCTCTATAGTTTTGCCCTCTTCTACAGTGATACTTCCATCTTTGCCGACTTTGTCCATCGCTTCTGCTATTGTCTTTCCGATGTCATTGTCATTGTTGGCGGCAATCGCAGCTATCTGGGCAATTTCCTTTTTCTCCTTCACAGGCTTGCTCAGCTTCTTTATCTCTTCAACAACGACCGCGACTGCTTTTTCCACTCCCCGCTTGAGAGCCATAGGATTGGCCCCGGCGGTTACGTTTTTCAGTCCCTCCCTGTAGATTGCCTGTGCGAGGATTGTCGCTGTTGTAGTCCCGTCCCCTGCGATATCGCTTGTTTTCGAAGCGACCTCTTTTACCATCTGCGCTCCCATGTTCTCGTAGGGTTCCTCCAGCTCAATTTCTTTTGCCACGGTCACACCGTCTTTGGTTACGGTGGGTGCGCCGAATTTCTTGTCAATCACCACGTTGCGTCCCTTAGGGCCAAGGGTAACCTTAACTGCTTCGGAGAGTCTATCCACGCCCTTCTGGATATTCTGTCTTGCCTCCTCGCTAAAACAAAGCTGTTTAGCCATCTGTCCTTCCTCCCATTAAATCAGTAGGGGCAGGCTTGCCTGCCCATATCTGAGCTTCTTCTGAGGGCGAGCAAGCTCGCCACTACTTAATAATTCCGAGTATGTCGTCCTCTTTCATAATAAGGTACTCTTCACCGTCAATTTTCACTTCGGTTCCCGCGTAGGATTCGAAAAGAATCCTGTCGCCTTCTTTGACATCGAATGCCTGCTTTTCTCCATTGTCGTTTACCTTCCCGGTCCCCAGCGAGATTATCTTACCCTCCTTGGGTTTTTCCTTGGCAGTTTCGGGAACCACTATTCCGCCTGCCGTTTTCTCTTCTGCTTTTATTCTCTGGACAAGTATTCGTTCGCCTAACGGTTGAACCTTCATTTCTACTCCTCCTTTTTGTTTGTCACTCCCGTAAAGCCTGTCCCCGCGAAGGCGGGGAACAGGAATCCAGATTGTAACTATGGATTCTGGATTGCGTCCTCCGACTTGATCGGGGGATCAAGCTGGGCAATGACGGGAATTTTAGTCACAGTGTACTAGTACATTCCTCCGCCCATACCGCCCATACCTCCCATACCGCCCATACCTCCTCCTGGCGGCATCGGTGGCGGGGTTTTTTCCTTTTCCGGGATATCGGCAATGAGAGCTTCTGTGGTAAGCATAAGCCCGCCAATGCTCACTGCGTTCTGCAAAGCTGCTCTGGTTACCTTTGCTGGGTCAACCACTCCTGCTTTGACCAGGTCCTCGAAGTTGCCGGTGTCAACGTTACAGCCAATATCGGTCTCACTTGCCTTTATTTTTTCCACGACTATTGAACCTTCCATACCCGCATTGGCTGCCAACTGGCGGGCGGGTTCTTCCAGAGCATGTCTCAGGATAGAAACTGCAATTGCCTCGTCACCTTCAAGGTTCAGTTTGTCGAGAGCGGATAATGCTCTGATAAGAGCGACCCCTCCGCCGGGGACTGTTCCTTCCTCGACTGCGGCGCGGGTAGCATGGAGCGCATCCTCCACTCTTGCCTTTTTCTCTTTCATCTCAGTCTCTGTGGCAGCGCCCACGTTTAGAACTGCCACTCCGCCGGCAAGCTTTGCCAGTCTCTCCTGGAGTTTTTCCTTGTCATAGTCAGAGTCAGTTTCCTCTGTCTGCTTGCGCATGAGGGAAATGCGACCCTCTATAGCCGATTTTTCTCCTTTACCTTCAACAATTGTTGTATTTTCCTTGTCAATCGTAACGGTCTTTGCTTTACCTAAGTCATCGAAGGTAACATTCTCGAGTTTTACTCCAAGGTCCTCGGAAATGAAGCGTCCCCCGGTCAGCGTTGCAATATCTTCCAGCATTTCTTTTCGACGATCACCATACCCCGGCGCTTTCACCGCCGCACAGTTCAAAACACCGCGCAGTTTATTCACAACCAGTGTTGCCAGCGCTTCCCCCTCAAGATCTTCAGCAATAATCAGCAGAGGTTTCCCCGCTTTCGCAATCTTCTCAAGGACTGGAAGCAGGTCCTTCATATTTGATATCTTTTTCTCATGAAGCAGGATGTAGGGTTCTTCCAACACAACTTCCATCTTCTCCGGGTCGGTAACGAAATACGGCGAAAGGTAACCACGGTCAAACTGCATTCCTTCCACCACATCAAGCGTGGTTTCCATGGTCTTGCCTTCCTCCACAGTAATTACCCCGTCTTTGCCGACTTTCTCCATAGCATCGGCTATTATGTTTCCCACTGCTTCGTCGGAATTTGCGGCAATTGTTGCTACCTGGGCAATTTCTTTCTTCTCCTTCACAGGCTTGCTCAGTTTCTTGATTTCTTCAACTATGACTTCCGCTCCTTTTTCCAATCCTCTGCGAAGAGCCATGGCATTCGCTCCGGCGGCTATTGTTCTCAAACCTTCCCTGAAGATTGATTCTGCAAGGACTGTCGCCGTAGTTGTGCCGTCACCGGCATCATCACTGGTCTTAGAAGCTACTTCTTTGACCATCTGTGCTCCCATGTTTTGGTAGGGGTCCTTCAGCTCAATCTCTTTGGCCACGGTTACCCCATCCTTCGTTATTGTCGGGGAGCCGAATTTCTTGTCCAGGATGACGTTGCGCCCTTTAGGCCCGAGAGTAACTTTCACAGCGCTGCTCAACTGGCGGACACCTTCAAGGATGTGCTGTCTGGCATCCTCTTTGAATGCTAACTGCTTTGCCATTGCCTAATCCCTCCCTTTCACTTGGTAATAGTTTAGCTGCCGGAATTGCTGCACACTCGATTGTAGTTGCAGAGCCTGCCCTGCCAGGCTTGTCCCCGCGAAGGAGGGGGCAAAGCAAACTTTGCAACTACACTTCTGATGACTCAATAGTTACATAGCTTCCGCTGAATGCAGATTATATTTACCTTAACAAAACATGTCAAGAGAAATGTTCAGCTTTTTCATTTTTTATAGGAAATTTCATCATCAGCTTTATCCAGTGCCTCCTTGACGTAAGCTGATTCTGTGAGTTTTTCTCCGTCTCTCTCCCTTATTTTGGTAAATTCCACGGCTACTATGGAAGTCAAACCTTCCCACTTAACCCTTTTTACTTTCCCCACTGCTTTTATGGGTTCGGGGTAAACCGCCATATGGATCATAACTTCCCATATCTCTCCCTCTTTCGGGATCGATCTTGTGGAAAGAAGGAGTCCGTGTTTGCTTGCCTGTTTCACCTCTGCTTGTTTCCACGGCTCTCTGCCGAACGTTTTTTTCTTTCTGTATTCCGCAAAAGCTTTGCTTGTCCGGAAACGTTCGCTTTTTCTTTCCTTGTCCTCGTGAGATGGAGTTATACCTGAAGAGCCGGGGAGGATTTTCTCAGCGTAGTACCACATGTTGATTTCTTCCTTTGCGGCGTTGCTTATTTCCGTAAAGTCGAGGGCGATTTCGTAATGCCCCTGTTCTTCTTTCGGAATTGACCTTAAAACCTTTCCTGCAGCCCGCACCGTTGCACTTTTCCCCAGAAAAATTTCGACCTGGATTTCCGCTCCCGGAGGCAGCTGCTCCGTGGCATCGAACTGAATTCCTCTCGTACTCATGTTAGTCACAGTTCCATCTTTTATCTCCCGCTCTTGTGCGAGGGCTGATTTGCGGACGTAGGTCATGGATACCCTTGTCCCGAACCGGATACCCTCTCTGCCGCTTCTTCCTGGACCGACAATCTCGTTCTCGTTCATGAAGAACTCCTTTTACTCTATTTCTCGAAGGTCATTCAACAAGTCCTGCATTGATTTGTATCTGTCTCTGGGGTTTTTCTGCATTGCCCTGGAGACGATTTTTTCCATGGCTGGTTGTATGTCAGGCACCTGTTTGCTGATAGGAACAGGCTCGGAACTCAAGTGATGCTGCATCCGCGCAAAACTGTCTTCACCTGCAAACGGCGGCTTGCCGGCAATCATTTCGTAAACAGATACTCCGAAGCCGTAGATGTCTGTCCTTTCGTCTGCCTCAAGTGCTCTTATCTGCTCCGGAGCCATGTAACTTGGGGTTCCGGATCTTTCGCCGAGTCCCTTGAACCGGCTCGTTTTTGACACCGCCAGGCCGAAGTCGATAATTTTTACTTCTCCGTCCTGTGACAGAAGGATATTCTTCGGGCAGAAATCCCTGTGGATTATACCCCGGGAATGTATGTAACTCAAGCCCTCCGCCGCTTGTTTGATTACGTCGAGTCTGTGGTTTCTCAGCAGTTCTGACCTGTGATAAATAATCTGATTCAGATTCATCCCGTCCACGTATTCCATGATGAAATAATATCGATTCTTGAATCTCCCGAATGAGTATGTTTGTATAACATTCCGGTGCCGCAGGCTATTTGCAGTTTCTCCCTCCACATGCTTTTCCTTGAAGAGCTTTTGCAGCATCGTCCTGTGTTTGGCATAATGGGAAAAGAGTATTTTGATAGCTACGGTTTCGTGCGTAGCGCGGGATACTGCTTTGTAAACTGTTGACATCCCGCCTGATGCTATTTCTCCTCTCAGCCTGTATCCTTTCACAACCCACAGGTGGCAGTTCAGAAGTGCGTCAGTTATACTCACAATATATCCCTCACGAAGCGCATCAGTGTACCTGTGACAGGGTGGGTACTGCCTTGTCACACAAATTTTTGCCTATTATTCGTCATTCCCGCCCCGTATCAAGTATGGGGTAAACTGCAGCGGGAATCCAGAATTAATGTTACAGAACAGTGCTCATGTGCTCTTTTTCGCTGACGGATACTGGCTGTTCTTCTGTATATTTCCCCATTTTCCTGTATTTGTCGTACCTTGTTTTCAGGATTTGTTCCACGGACAATTGTTTTAGGTCCGCGAGATTTTTCTCCAGGGATTTCTTGACGTTAGCGGCTGTCAAATCGTGATTCCGATGGGCTCCCTCAAGAGGCTCGGGGATTATCTCGTCAACAACTCCTGCCTTATAGAGGTCTTTGGCAGTTATGCCGAGGGCTTCTGCGGCATACGGTGCTTTGTTCCTGTCTTTCCAGAGGATTGCTCCGCATGCCTCCGGAGTACAGACGAAATACACGGCGTTCTCCAGCATGAGGATACGGTTCCCGAGTCCGAGTCCCAGCGCGCCTCCGCTCCCGCCCTCACCTATGACGACCACGATGATCGGAGTTTTGAGTCTCGCCGTGTCTCTGAGGTTATGGGCAATGGCTTCTGCCTGCCCCCGCTCCTCGGCTCCTATTCCGGGGTAGGCCCCGGGTGTGTCAATGAAGGCGATGACCGGCAGTTTGAATTTTTCTGCCAGTCTCATCAGTCTCAATACTTTCCTGTAGCCTTCCGGGTGCGCCATGCCGAAATTGCGGTCAAGATTTTCTTTTGTGTCTCTGCCCTTCTGATGCCCTAATACCACAACGGAATTCCCGTTGAGCCTTGCCACACCACCGACGATAGCCCTGTCGTTTCCGAAGAGCCTGTCACCTGCCAGTTCCGTGAATTCTTCCATAATGCGGTTGATGTAGTCCATGGTGTACGGACGCTGGGGGTGTCTTGCGAGTTGGGTTCTTTGCCACGGCGAAAGCTTTTCAAACGTTTCTTTCTTGAGCTCTATGAGCCTTTTCTCGAGTTTTTCGATTTCATCCGAGATGTCCATTGACTCATCGGAAGCGAGGTTTCTCAGTTCCTGAATCTTTGCCTCCAGTTCCATTACCGGTTTTTCGAAATCAAGTCTGTTATTCATCAGCGAAATTATAATGGCAAAGCCGGCGGATGTAAAGATTTTTTCGCGTGCAGAATCATATTGACAAATACTCTATGCTTTTGATACAATTCCCTCTGTAGCGTGAGGGTGAAAGGGAAGGGAAATGTACTTGGCTGAATATTTGCGTGTGAGGAGGAAGTAGAATGGAAACAGCACTATTACCGATAATATTTGTAGCAGCAGCGTTGTCTATGGTGTGCTCCGCTGATGATGCTTATGCCCAGGAAAGCTGGTTTTTTCCCTATGCAGAAGTCCGCGCGAAATATGACGACAATATCTTTCTGACCAAAGATGACGTAGAAGATGACTGGATAATCACTATCAGCCCGGGCATTTTCATAGAGCCTGACCTGAGAAGCAAGCACAAGTTTATTTGCAACTATCAGGCAGATCTAAGATTCTTCATGGATCATGATGAGGAAGACAGTGACAACCACGAATTGTATGCAGATATGGAGCTCAAGTTCAACAAATGGCGTGTTAATTTGTCCAATATATTTCGTCATTTCAAGGACCGCGACAGCCTCAGCAGGGAAGATATCGGCGAGTCGCCCACGACCGAAGAATTTTATTATTCCTACGGTCGTGACCGCCTTGGTACGGATGACATCAGCCGTGTTAAGAGAACTCAGGATTATTTCACCGGAATCGTGACTTTTGAGTTCAATAAAATGGACATTGCTTTCAGAAGCAGTTATGGATTCGAAGACTATCACAGTAGTAAACGGATTGGAGATTTCAAGGGCGAAGCTCTAACCTACAAGGACCTTGAAAGAAATGAGTATGAAGAAGAAGTTGAAATCGGTTTGAAGCTGTGGCCGAAGACAACGCTGCTTTTCTCGGGAACTTATGGCGGAGTAGACCATGAGACGGGAAAAAAGAGCGATTCAGACTTTCGCGACGTAATGGTGGGTTTGCGGGGAAAGCCGACAGCCAAGATCGCAGTAGAGATGAAAGCCGGTTATCGCGACCAGGAATACAAAGACTACGATGATGATTTTTCGGATTTGCTTTTTAACGGAAGCATAATGTATGAACTTAGCGCCAAAGACGTTTTGCGTCTTAATTTGTTAAGGACAACCAACGACACCATCTATGAAGAGAATGCTTATTATGGCGCCACTTATGTCATCCTCGGTTTTATCCACGACTTCACGGACAGGTTTTCCGGGAACCTGGATTTAGCCTATCAGGCTGACAAATATCCCACCGCAACAACGGAAGAGGGTGAGACTAAAAAGCGCGCAGACGACTTCCTGTCGGCGGGTTTAGGTCTTAGCTGCAAGCTGGTGGAGCGGGTTGCCCTGGATATTCAATACGAATTCAGGTCGAGGGATTGTAACTTCGATATTTTTGATTATGAAAATAACCGCGTAAGCTTTGGCGTGAGAGCCAGTTTCTAATTCTCGTAACCGTTCACGGTTGCGAATTATTGTTCGAGCCTGTCGAGAACCTATCTTCTCGATGCGCTTTCGCCTACTCGAAGAATAAACGGAGTTTACTCTTTAACCTTGAACGGTTACTAATTCTCAAGCTGATGAAAAGCGTACTCACATTATTTTTCATAGCCTTTGTGGCGGTTATGGCACAGGGGGCGCAAGAGTTGGATTATCACCTGCAGCCGGAAGATATTTTGTCCATTACGGTTCACGAACAGCCGGACTTAACAACCAGAGTACGCATTACTTCCGAGGGCAAAATCTCCTTTCCCCTGCTGGGAAAGATTAAAGCCGCCGGTCTGACCGTCAGCAAACTAAAAGATAAGATTCAAGAGCTTCTTGAAAAAGATTATTTGGTTAATCCACAGGTACATGTATTTATTGATGAGTATCAAGTTAAACAAATCTCTGTTCTGGGTGCGGTTAAAAATCAGGGCAGGTATGATATGTATACAGAAAGAGAGACTACTATCCTTGAAGCAATTGCTATGGCAGGCGGGTTTAATGATGAGGCCGCTATGGATAACACAAAGATAATCCGTAGTGAGGATGGAGGGAGACGCGTTATCCAGGTCAGAGTTACTGATATTACGAAAAAAGGGCAGAAAGAGAAAGATGTTGCTCTTAAACCCGGTGATATAGTCTTCGTTAGTCCACAGGTAGATGTATTTGTTGCGAAATACGGTATGAAACAAATTTCTGTACTGGGTGCAGTTAACAAGCCGGGCAAGTATGATATGAATACGGAAAGAGAAACCACTATCCTTGAAGCGATTGCCATGGCAGGAGGGTTTAGTGATGTGGCTTCCGAAAATGGCACACGGATAATCCGCAGTGAAGATGGTAAGAAACGCGTTATCCAAATCAGAGTTACCGATATTACGAAAAAAGGGCTGAAAGAAAAAGATGTTGTTCTTAAACCCGGCGATATAATCTTCGTCCCGGAAAGCTTCTTCTAAAATTGTAGGGGTCAGGCATGCCTGACCCTTTAATTCAAGAGGATTATTAGTGGAACAGACAGAACGTGAA
>JAUVJM010000015.1 GCA_030596585.1 bacterium | reverse complement strand
GTTATCAATGATATAGTCTGCTTTTTTCTTCTTCTCATCAGGTGACAACTGAAAGGACGTTCTCGACCTAACTTCACCGTATGAGAACTTGCCTGCGGCGCGAATCCGCTCTTTCTGCACTTCCCTTCCCGCGGTGACCACGATTATCTTGTCACAAGCTTTTTCCAGTCCCGCCTCAATCAGAAGCGGAGCATCAATCACAACTGCGGGAATTCCTTCGCGCTCCGCTTCAGCAATCCTGCTATGGATAGCGGCTAACACTTCAGGATGAATTATAGAGTTCAACTCTTTCAACCTGCGAGGCTCCCTTGTGAACACTATTTCTGCTAATTTCTTTCGGTCAATTCTGTCATTCTCAACGAGGATTTCTCTGCCGAAGGTATCGATGAGTTTCTTCCATACATTGCTGTGCGGTTCCATTCCCAGACGGGCTATCCTGTCAGCGTCAATAACCTCTACGCCGAACCGGGTAAAGAATCCTGCGACTGTGCTCTTCCCCGTTCCCATAGCTCCGGTTATTCCGATTATAATCATAGCTTTAAAAACAGTGGCCAGTGTTTAGTGGTCAGTTTGTGCAAATTCACTGAGCCCCGCAAAGGATTAGTGTTCGAGCTTGTCGAGAACCTAAGTATCCACAAACACGGTTCACCGAACATTTACAAATCAGGCCCTAATCCTGTATTTGTATATTCTGAATTGCTTTTGCGGCGGCTATACGGACTGAATCTGAAGGATCTCGAAGCGCATCCTTGAGATACGGAACGGCTCTTTTGTCTTTCATTGACCCGAGCGTGGAGGCTGCCTTCTCCCGTATCCCGGGCGAGCTATGCTTCAAAACCGCAGCTATGGCAGGGACCACTTTCTCATTTTCAATTTTTCTAAGTGTAATTATGAGTTTTTCCAACAGAGATTCTGCCTTGAGAGATACGAACAGTTTGATAAGCCCGTCAACCGCAGGCTTGTCTCCGATTTGTCCCAGTGCGCGTATTATGTGCTCCTGCCCTATCAGCATTTCATCTCTAATGGCAGTCAGCAGGGGCTTAACTGCCTCGGGGTCGGCTATTGCACCAAGGGCATCGTAGATTTCCACCCGGACCTTCAGATTTTCTCTTCCGAGTGCAGAAATGAGCGGTCTCGTGGCTTTGCTATCTCCTATTTTGCCCAGTGCCTCAATCGCGCTGAGGCGCACGTCCATATTCGCATCGCGCAAAACTCTCGCAAGGGCACTCACTGCTTTTTGACTGCCAATCTTGCCCAGAGCGATAGCAGCTTCTTCCCTCACGCCTTCGCTTTTGTCAGAGAGAAGCTGAACTATTGACTCGACTGCTCGTGCATTCCCGAGTTCGCCAAGCGCCCTTGCCGCTTTTTTTCTTACGACGGCATTTTTGTCCGCTGCTGCTTTCATCAGGCTGTTCAACGCCTTTTCGTCTTTGCGGATGGACAGAGCGTCTATGGCAGCTGCCCTGGTTTTGGGGTTGGAACTGGACGTGAGGTCAATGAGCGCTTCCAGACTTGTGCTGTCACGCCTGATACCAAGGAGGAGAATTTCCTCCTGCTTGCCGGTTTTGCTCCGCACAGAGTCAACGTCACTCAATATCTCCTGCTTGCCCAGCTTGCCCGTGATTTCATCCTTGAGTTTCTTTGCGAGGGGAACAGTTTTGTTATCTTTGGGATAAAGCTCCATCAGCTTATTGAGATAAGCAATGGCTTTCCCATACTGATGTGTTCCTGAATAGAACACTGCTTCATTGTACAAATGCGATTTTTGTTTTTCTCTTACCTCTTTTATCCTCTCTTCCACTTTGCCCTTGAAATTGGCGTCCAGCTTGAGAGTAGTGTTAAGTTCCGCTATCGCCTCGGGGTACATCCTATGCCTTATGCAAAAGAGAGCTAATTCATAGTGACCCTGTGCATTAGTCTTTCCTATGTTCCCCTTCCTTCTCTTATATTCCGCGGAAGGGGAAAGGAAGAATTCCTTCTCCTCAATGCGTTCTATCCGGTCTTTCTTTATGTTCAATGTACCTCCCATTTGCAGTCTGAGCTTCAGCAAATCCGCTGATTCTTCTATTATCTCCCCTTCCATTTGCCCTCCGCTTTTCAGGTGGATGACATCAGCTTGGACAGCCGCGGCGCATGCTGTGAGAAATAGCAGGACATTGTAGAAGTATCGCTTTTTCATTTCAATCCCTCCATGTTGTGCGCGAGGTTCCAGAATTCTCTTGCTTTTTCCTCGTCGCCGCACAAGTAGTATGCTGTCCCCATGCGCTTATATGCTCTTGCATCTTGAGGATACACTCTAATGGACTCAATATATTCATCGATTGCTTTTCTGTATAGCTGCCGCTCAAGATACACGGTTCCTTTCTTGAGGTGACTCTCAGCGTTTCGCAGAACATCCGGTTGGTAAATTCTGTAGACTATATATCTGCCATTATCATATTCCAGCCCGAACTTCTTCAGTTTCCGGGGACGAAACTCAAATAGGTACGCGTTGCAATCCCTATCCGAACGGGGGGTTGCGGTCATGTAGCGCCAGGAATATCGAGATGTTGTTGAGAAAGTTCCCCTTGGAAATATGAAGAAATCGGCGCTGACCTTTTGACAAAATGAATAGAATTTCTCCTCACTGTGGTCAAAGAGAGCAAATAGATATTCATTCACTTTTTCCCTGACAGCAGGCAATTCGAATTTGGGGTGAAGCACAATTTTTCTGCCGGTGTAGAGCAGGATTGGAGGCGATAGGTTGAAATGAGAGAGTATTACCGATTCCTGCGGAGTTTCCTCTTTAATCCACGAGATCAGGTTCTTGGCGGCATTGTAGTCAACAGGTCTTCCGATGCTGTCAACGTTTGCGGCGACTTTCGACCCTTCAAAGAGGATGCAGAGGAAAATCAGGCAATAAACGGCAGCAGCCTTTCTCTTTGGGTATTGCGTTAGGGTACTGACCCATTTGCCTATGAACACGCACATAAAGAATACCAGGAAGACCTCCATTCTGCGGAACATGATATAAAGCAGAAAGAACATTAGGAGGTTTACAAGCAAGAATTCCTCATCAGGTTGAATTTTCTGTTTGAAGCTCCGGATTATAACTGGAAAGACTGAAAAAATGCTCAGGATGAGCAGAGTCGAAAAATGGAAAACGATGCTGCTCGCTGATGGACTTGTGAGGGCAGGAGTCCAGAGAATTCGCACGTCCAGGGGAAGGAGACTCGGGTTGTACGGTTTCTGATTGAGGAAACGAAGCTTATACCACAGGAGAGACCGCATGTGCGAGTAGGTCTCGGCATATTCCGAAAAAGAATGCACTGTAAGGATAAGGATGAGAATGAGCGATATCAGCAAGAGGGTTTTCCTGTTTCTGTGCTTCAGACAGGGAATTTTCTTCACCAGGTATCCGCAGGCAACAAGGGCATAGGAGACAAGCGCAGGAAAGGAAGCCATGAAAAAGTGATTTCTCAGGTATGGAATTGACATCCCCGCCAGGAGGGCAAATCCCGTAATTACCGTGAAGCCGGGCAGCCACCGGAAGTCCTCCCTTTCGAAAACGAAACTCAGTGTCATAAAGAGCACCAGTATGTAGAAATACACCTGTGCTCCCTCCCATAGAACAAGTGATACGAACAGCAGCAGTCCCGCGGGGACACTGGAGGAGATTTTTCTGTCCCTCATATATTTAATGAGAAAGTATATGTGAAAGAAGATCAAGGGCAGGCAGTAGTTCTCTCTGGAAATTTCCTGTCCCGTTGCCCTGATGACTGCCGGAAGGCTTACCGCATAGAAAAGGGCGCCTGTGATTGCCCCCACGACCTTAGTGTGTAGTGTATGCGGCGTTCCCCGTGTAAGCTGCATTGTTATGAGGAAAAGCGCGAATACGCCGGTACAAAAGAAGAAAGGGGTGAAGTATCTGATGAAGGAATGAAATTCCATTCTTTCTTTGAAGAACAGTCTGTATATACTGCCTGCGGCGAATTCGAATCCGAGGCTGAGGTCCTGTTTTGGGAAAAGCCCTTCAGGATATTGGGCACTCACGTCTAATTCAGGTATTCGTTTGTTTTCTGCTGCCATCTCGGCGTAGCGGTAGAGCAGTGCGCTTTCTCCCGTAAACGGGAGGAAAGGCGAGTGCACTTTCATGAAATGCCGGCACACTCCAATTCTCGTGAAGACTGCCAGCGAATAGACGCATAGCAGTATGGTTATCAAGACTATTTTCTTTGAAATCGGAGACATATCGTTTACTTTGTTCGGAGTTTACTTTGACTTTCGAAAATTTAGAGGTCTAAGGCTGAAGAGTATTTAATCTTTATAGTCCCGCATGAGTTTTTCAATCTTGTCATCAGACCGGACAATGATGTCCATCGTTTTTCCTTCCCACCACTTCTCTTTCGTGCTCGGTTTCGTCCTGCTTGCCGTGAGTCTGTCCTTATACCATATTTCTACATGGAGCTTCCGCGGTGTTCCGTAACTCGTGGTGAGGGATGGAGTTATCATGAAAGTTTGGGAATGGTATCCCCTCTCGACTTTTGCGAGCTTAATACTTCCGGAGGCGGTTTTCTTCTTGCTTCCCCTCCCTAACAGAGCATATATTTTCAGTTCCACATTTTTGGCCGTCTTGAGGTTGCATCTGTACTTTGTCTTGATGAATACGAAATCTTCATCTTCTCTATCCGTGAGAGCCTTCACGTCAAAGGCTGGTTTCGATTCTCCCTGCATGCCTGCGACGGAGACCAACACAAGAACCGGCATCAGTATTCGAAAAATTTTTCTCATTGGCTTGGCCAGTTTCAACCTGTCATTCTGAGGAGCGGAGCGCCTGTCCTCGAGCGAAGCGAAGGAACGAAGAATCTAAGCAGATTCTTCACTTCGTTCAGAATGACAAGGGGTTTACAGAATGCTTACGAGCTACAAAAATATGATACCACAAATTCTAAATACTTTCAAGCAATTTCTTCAGCAAGCCCTTAAATTCAAGTTTACCGAATATTTCCGAGAGTCTGTTTCTGTCAGGTTCTTTCAACCTGAACGAATCAAAATCAACCGAAAGAGGCACATTGCTATCGAGCGTCACAAGTTCCTTGTTAAGTTTTGCCCTGTCGGAAAACTGCCTGAGGTTGTCTTTGACTCTTGCGTTTCTCACGCTGTTGATGTTATCCAACAAGTTCTCAAGACTTCCGAATTCCTGTATTAATCTGCCTGCCGTTTTTGTCCCGATTCCCGGAACCCCGGGGATATTATCCGAGCTGTCCCCGGAAAGAGCCATGACATCCGGAAGCTGTGAGGGATCAACGCCGTAAACCTTTCTGACCCTTTCTACGTCAAACGGGGCATCATTTTCCTGCCTTACGATTTTTATGTTCCGGCTGGCAGTTTGCAGGCAATCTTTGTCTCTGCTGAACACGTATACCTCAAATCCGTTTTCTCCTCCTGCCTTTGCAAAGGTTGCCAGAATATCATCAGCCTCGTATCCTTCCCTTTCCAATATGGGAATACGCAAAGCCCTGACAATCTCCTTGATGATCGGCATCTGCTTTTTTAAATCCTCAGGCATCTGGGGACGATTCGCCTTGTATTGAGGAAATGCACTGTGCCTGAATGTCGGAGCAGGCAAATCGAAAGCGTTTGCTATGTACTCAGGTTTCTGTTCCCTGCATAATTTCATCAGCATCGCGCTAAATCCGTAAGCCGCGTTTGTCGGGAGCCCTGTTGACGTTCGCAGGTTCGGAATGGCATAGAAAGCACGGTAAATATACGAATGGCTGTCTATGAGAAATAATCGGTTCAAGATGAGAACCATAAACTGTTTATTCTTCGAGTAAGCGGAAGCGCATCGAGAAGATGACTTCTCGACAAGCTCGAAGAGTAAGGCTTTACACGGTTCACTGAAACTTACCTGCCGACCAGACGTTGGCCGCTTGGCTCAACTATTGTGGCAGTTATGAATATGAGAAGTTCCCTCTTGTCAGTGGAGATATTTTTTCTCCTGAAAAGATTTCCCACGACCGGTATGCGTCCGAAAAAGGGAACGCAAACCTCTTTTTCCATCTCATTGCTCCGAACCAACCCGCCCAGAACAAGAGTGTCACCGTCATTTACATCAACGTTTGTTGTAATGTACCTGACGTCAAAGATAGGCTGTATGATAGTAAATCCTGCAACCGAGGACGATCCGTATTCAATCCACCCGGCGAGTTCCGTAACCTCCGGGATAAGTGTAAGGTTAATTGTCCTTCTGTCAGCGCCTATACCGGGAGTAACTGTTAGCATAACTCCTACCTTGCGCTCTTCCGTATCACCCGGGACCGCTGTGGACAGCTTAAAATCGTTGTGGTCAATCTCAATTGTTTCTGTGTCTATGTCGAATGTTGAAATGTATGGGAGGCTTGTGCTGATATCTATGCTTGCCTCATAGTTGTTAATCACGGTTATCTTGGGTGCAGATAGTTCATTCGCGTCTCCCGTTTGTTCAAACGCCTGCAGAACGGCTTCGAACTGGATCGGGGTTAACTTGCTGTATTTTAGGAAGAGCCCGCGCGGCTGGGCAATTTCACCAACGCCGGTTTCTGTGCCGGGTCCGGCGCTCGGCTTTCCGCCGAGGAAAGTCTGATCGCCAATGTATGAGTCCTTGCTCAATCCCTTAACTGCTTCGGGAAATTGCCACTGAATACCAAACTGTGCCAGTGTACTCGTAGAAATGTCAATAAATCTTGCTTCAATCGATGCCTGCGGCGCCGCGCTCGAGAGATTCCGAATGATATCTTCCGCCAGGCAGTGGTTCGAGGCAGTGTTTGTGATGAATATTATGCTTGTCGTCAGATCGGCTGTAATATAGCTGTCTTTCGGCCCTTCGACCTCGGCATCTTCCACCTTTTCCGTGTCAAAAGGCACCGTCTTTTTCAGCATGTCAACGACGTCGCTTATACCGCCTGCAGGTCTATAAGTCTTGGTTATAAGGTCTCCCGCCTGGAGATTTTCCTCGGTCGTAATCCAGATTATGTTCTCCTCAATCTTATAGCTCAGCCCTTTTGTCCTGAGGATTACGTCCAGGGCTTCAATCAGGGGGATATCCTTGAGCCGTATAGTAACCCTGGCATGCCCGCCGGATGTTACTTCCTCTACAGCTACAGCGGCGGTCGGAACTGCAGGAGCAGTTTCCTCACCGGCAGGAGGCGCGGGCGCAGGCGTTTTTTCCCTTTCAGCTTCAGGTGGAAAAACGCTCTCGTCAAGCACGATGTTGATACCACTCACTTTGCTCAGATAAGTTAGAACCTTCCTGAGGTGAGCATTTTGGAAATCAAGAGAGATAAACTGGATTGCCTTCTTTTCCAGCCTCAGACGTGCCGCACTTATTTTTTCCGTAACTTCTTCTTCGGTCTTACTTTTTCTCTCGCCTGTCGGCTCTTTCGGTGACCACGCTTCTTCCACGTGCAGGGACATCTGTCCTTTGAGTTGTTTTCGTATCGGTCGTGCCTGCAGTTCTCTCTTACGCTGTTGGGCAATCTTCGCCTGGTGCATCCAGCTCAATACCCTCTGATAATCCCTATCTGAGGGGTCTGTAAGCTCTAATACCTGTTCCCATTCGCCGATAGCCTCCTCGTATTTTTCCTGCCCGTAGTATTCCCTGCCCTGACGCAAGCGTTCATCTATCTTTTGCTCTCTGGTCACGATCCTTTCTCTTCTCCGGACAGCGGTTTTCCTTTCGTCCCTTTTCTTTTCAGACCTGATTTTCGCCAGCGCTTCTTGTTTCTCTCTATCTTCCTCCAATAACTGCTGTTGTTTCTCTATCGCTTTCTCCCTATCTTTCTTTTTCTCCAGGGACCCCTTTAGCTTTCCAATATATTTGAGATATGCAGAAGCCTTCCTTTCACCAGGCAGAATTTTTAGTACCTCGAGGAATTCCTTTTCCGCCTCCTCAAGCTCCTCAAGTTTCGCCGCGTCGAGGAGAAGCTCTTCCCCTTTCCGGAGATGAGATGAAACCATCTCCTGTTTTTCGAAGGCGAGCTGGTTCATCCTTACGGCGGCTTCCTCAGCCGCTTTCTCAACCGCAGAATCTTTTTCGTCTTCGTTCGCGGCAAGGATCTGCCCCGTTAGTTTGCAAAGCGGGAACAGAAGCCAGATTCCCAAGAACAGCAAGCCAAGTAGTAGTTTGAGTTTCATGTGCTATACCTCTCACCAGTTGGTTTTACAAGATGAGTAGTTATGAAGATGAGAAGACTCCTCCTATTATTTGTCGTTGCCGTCCTGCTGAAAAGGCGCCCGAGAAGCGGAATATCGCCCAGGAAAGGAACCTTTTTGAGTGTTTCGCTTGATTCTTCTTGAGTTAGTCCTCCCATCACAATCGTTTCTCCGTCCGCAACAACAATCTGAGTATCTATTCTGCTTTCGTGGATTTTCTGAAGCTGCACATAATTTTCAGCTATATCGTCATCAGCTTGTCCACCGACTCCGTAGACTGCCCAGCCGAGAAATTCATTGACTATGGGCCT
The DNA here is from genome assembly GCA_030596585.1 of bacterium. Classification (GTDB taxonomy): domain Bacteria; phylum NPL-UPA2; class JAUVJM01; order JAUVJM01; family JAUVJM01; genus JAUVJM01. Next base: position 8,485 of record JAUVJM010000015.1, on the reverse strand, counting down.
TATCTTCAGAGTTATATTCATATCGGTACCGATGTCAGGGGTAACCGTAAGGATTATTCCTATTTCGGTGGGTTCGTCTTCAAACGATGAGGGTACTATTGTCACTCCCTGGTGCGGTTCATCGATTCCATCGTTGTTGAAATCCGCGTAGTATATGTAGTAGAACGTTTCCCAATCCTCAGCAAATCTGTATTCGTCCACTACCTTTATTTCCGCTTCCTGCTGGTTTCTGGTCATGACCCTCGGCGCCGAAAGGAAGTTAATAGATTCAGTCTTCTCTATTGCATCAAGGAACATCTGGAACTGTGTTGGATTTAGCTTTGTGTAACTCAGAGCAAGACCCTGGCCCTGGGTGAAACCCGTGCCCGTAATATAACTGAGGTCCGTACCATAACCGGTATCACGACTTACATCGATGTTGCCTTTCGCTCCGAGCGCTACCTTGAGATACGGAAACTCGACCCCGAGCTGGCGCAATTCATTCGTGGATACGGTGATGAACCGGGCCTCAATCGAGACCTGCATGGGAGCTCCTTCAATCTGTCTGATAAGTTCCTCGAGGATAGCAAGGTTTGTCTGCGTGTTGCGGACTACCAGATTGCCCGTTCTCTCATCGAAGTGTATGAAGCTTCTTTCCGGCCATGGAACAGCCTCTTCAAGCGTATCAATGACTGATTCAGCCGATATGGCGCCTTCTTCTGTTTCTCCTGTTTCGTCTTCTCCTCCGAGTATTCCTCCTTCGTCATCCCCATCTCCTTCTCCCATCTCGGGCCTTTCAATCTCCACTACTCCGGTTACTGCCCGAAGCAGTGAGTATATCTTGGTTACGAGTTTTTCAGCCGCCATACGTTCCGGCGTAGTGATCCAGACTAAGTTTTCTTCCATTCTGTGGACCAGATTCTTTGCGCGCAGGATAACTCTCAAAGCTTCAATCAGAGGTAAGTCCTGCAAATCGATTGTGATTCTCGGAGATGTCTGTCCTTCAGCAGGCGCTCCCTCAACATCGGGGAACACTTCCTCATCAAGGACGATATTTACTCCGCTTACCTCGGACAAATATGTCAGGACGCTTCTTATATGCGCATTCTCAAAATTGACTGAGATAATCTGCCTTGCCTTTTCTTCAATCTTGCGTTTCTCCTCTGATGATACAGTTCCCTCTGCGGCAGGCTCTGCCTCAACCGCCTTTGCTTTTCTTCTGCGGGGAAGCCATGCTTCGGTAATTCCCACAAGCGATGACCTTTCCGAAATGTCTTTCTTAGAGATAGCTTCTTTTTCCTCCTTTTCCGTCCGGCATATTTCCGCGACATGAATCCATGATTCCGCGCGGTCGCTATCCGGGTGGTTTCCCGGCACTAAATCCAGAACCTTCTGCCAGCAGGCAATTGCTTCCTTGTACTGCTTCTGCCTGAAATACAATCTGCCTTGCTCTATGAAGTCATCCGCCTTCCTCTCATTCTCAATTTTCTCCTGCTTCCCTGCCAGTTCACGTTTCACGCGCAGCAATCTCTCCTCGGCAGGTTTATTCTCAGGGTGAATGCCGAGGGCTTTCTCCCACTCACTGACAGCAGATTCTAATTTGCGGGAACGGTAATAGGCATCGCCTCTATCTATATGAACCTTTGCCAGTCTCTCTTTCTGAGCCTGGAGTTGCGCTTGCTTCTTCTCCTTTTTCTTCTTTTCCGCGAGGAGTTTTCTCTCTTCTGCCTGACGCCTTCTGAGTTCCTGTTTATTCTTGTGCTCGATATACTTCTGCGCCCTTTCGAGATAAGCGCGGGCAATTTTGTTCTCAGGCGCTATCTCCAGAATTTCGTTGAACTGAATTATCGCAAGCTCGAACTCGCTTTTCCTGTAGTGTTCTACACCCTTTTGAAGTGAATTTGCGATTTCCTCTTTTCTCGCGGCAGCAAGCTCTTCCACAGTTGCTGTCGTCTCCAACCGCGCTTTTCTTCCCGCCTTTTCCTCAGCTCTTCGGTCTGACTCTTCTGAGTTGAGAATTGTACCCGTGAGAATAACCAAGAACACCGCTAACAGCCTTATACGCATGCTCAGTCTCCCGTCTGTCTGAGTTTTAGCACTATGTTTTCTTCTTCCACTCTTGAGAGGATTATCTTGTTTCTTTCTATTTTCTCGATGGTGAAGACGTCTTCTATTTGCTCTCCCTGTCGTTTGAAGTATATCTCACCCGTCCTGCGATTCTCTATCTGCACCACCCATGCTTTTTGTCCCGGAATATATATAGTCCCGGTAAGAATCAGGTCAACGGTAGGCGTGGGAGGAGGTGCCGGAGGAGCCAGTACTATCTCCTGTCCTGTTTCGTCGATGATAACTACTCTCCCTGCATCTATTTCCTTTATAATAAAACCGCCTGTTATTTCATCTCCCACTTGCACTTTGTACACATCTCCTGTCCTGCGATCTTCTACCCAGGCGAACCATGAAGTTTTTTCAAGCAGGTGCTGCGGTGGTCTGGGAAGGAAAAGATCCTCCCGGGGGATATCTGTCACCGGTGCTACAAGTACGATGTCGTAGCTCTCTTTCCAACTGAGAATTACCTTGTCCCGTTCTATTTTTTTGACCCTTAGCACTTCGGCTATTTCTTCTCCTTCTCTGACCGAGAAGGATTCTCCTGTTTTGCTATTCTGTATGTTGGCAATCCAACTGCCAGTTTCCCTGGATGGCGCGCTAACAAGGATGAAATCTTTGGGCTCGATGATTACTCCCTCAAACGGAGGAATGGGTGCAAAGGGGTTGCGTCTCAGTATCAAGCCATAGTGGGAAATAGGTTTTGCCATGATTGAGCCCATCAGGATTCTCCGTTTTTCTAATGTCGCTTTCCTTCTTGCAGCTACGTATTTCGTCTGCGCTTGCGCTGTCCCTGCTGCGCCGCGGTTGAAAGCACCGAGATCAGTTCCCTCCACGCAGGGTTTCAGCAAATACACACTCACAAACGCAAGAACCCCAAAAAGTGCAAAACATACAGCTGCCTCAAGATTTTTTGATAACTGTTCGACTCTTAACATGTTTCTCCCGCAGCGTGAGAGGTTCTGTCTCACCAGGCTCGTTTTCATCGGAAAGAAAATATAACATTGAGAGGACAACCTTCGTCTTCAAAACCCCGCCCTTGCTTTCGATCTCCATGTCCTGAATGACGAAAAATGAGTTTGCCTTCTGCAAGAGATAGATGAAGTTAACCAGGCTATTGAGACTGCCCGTCATCGAAAGATTGACATTTAGCTTTCTCAAGAAGTCCTTTCCGGAGCTTTGCACAACTACTTCGTTTCCCAGGTTCAAATCGGAGAAGGAATTCACCCCGCTTTTGATCCCGAGCCTAATAAGTTCTTCAACGAGTTCTAACTTCCGCAGGAGTTCCGGGACTTTTTCATCAGATGGTATATCGTCTCCAAAAGTTAGCCCTTGTGGAATTTCCATGCCTGCTTTTCTCGTCTCGCGCGTGAGAGCCAGTCTTGTCTTGCGCAGGACATCCAGCCAGTATATGCTCGGCCGGGCAGTCATTTCGGGGAGAAGTTCTGCCTTCTGCAAGTTGAGTTCCCTGACGGTATGCGCAAGGGTGTCATTCAACAACTTATCTTCTTCGACCACTGCTCTTAGCAGGGAGTCTGTGGGAGCACCCTGAAGGCGGGTTATGAATTTCTCCTTGATAGCGGTTTTCATGAAGTATCGTAAATGCAGATTCTTTGCGCGGGAGTGGATTGGTTTCACCGCAACCGCAAAAACGATGCCGGAGACCACTGCCAATCCTATCATAACTAAAAGCCAAATCTTCCTGCTGTGCTGTATCATCGGTTTTGACCTATTTACTTTTTACTCAATGCAACACGCAGTACGAAATTTATCCCTGTCTGCTTTGCGCTGGCAGCCGTGGGAGATTCTTCGCGCCTTACTGTTCCCCTTCCCCTGCCTCGTCTCTCAGTCGTTTGTGTCTTCTCCTCCTTAGCTGTCGCCGATACGATCTCGACAGTGCCAAAGAGAGGAGATTTCTCAAGACGGGCTATAAGATTGGTTACAGCATCAAAATCAGCTGTCTTGCCCTTCAGTTCAACTACATTCGCTGTCTTGTCAGTAACCTTCAGGCTTCTCAGATGAGTATTATCAGGCAAAACTCTGCTGAGTTCAAGGAGAATATTCGGCCAGTGCTTCCTGGATGCTGCCAGACTGCTAAGTATGTTAATCTTGCTTGCGGTCTTCTTCTGCTCGGCGGCAGCGTCGCTGATCTGCGACTCAAATTTCTCGTAATCCACCAGTTCCGCTTCTATGTTGTCGAGGAGTATCTGAGTGGTGTTACAGTCCTGGGTGGTGAAAACTGCAAAGATTGCGAGCAGCAAACCCATTGAGAGACCTGAGAGTACGAGATACGCTTTTTTCTTCTGCAGTTCTCTGCGAGTGATTACGGTCTTCGGCAGGAGGTCAATCGTCGAAAATCCTTCCTCGAGCGACCGGAGAGCAAGTCCAACAGCAACACCGATCTCCGATTTCAGATCCTCGTCCCCGAGTACATCCGGGGAATATGTTATGTTCTCTAACGGGTCCAGGGTTTCAACTTCAGCTCCGAGCTGCTCGCTGACTAATTTGTGAAAATTTCTCATCCTGCTGGAACCGCCGGTGATAAGCACACGGTCTATTTTCATGCCTTCCAGCTGTGAATGAAAGTAGCTTACTGAACGCTGAAGTTCGGTGAGCAATTCGTTCACAACCGGCTGCATTGCTTCCCATACACGCCTGCTTGTCTCATCCCCGCTTTTTTCTTCCGCCGTGCTTAGATAGACAACCCCCTTTTCAACCTTGAGCTTCTCCGCTTCCTCGAAACTTATGTGTAATGTTTTCTGGATAACCTCGGTAATATCTTCACCGCCAATCCTTGCGCTTCTTGTCCAGCAAAGCTCTCCTTCTCTCTCGATGCTCAGGTCAGTAGCCCTGGCTCCGATATCAATAAGGATTCTCGTTTCCTGTTCCGCCGCTTTCCGGTTAAATGCCACACAGTTATAAAGACCCAATCCCCTGTGCTCGATAACGAGAGGGCTTAGTCCCTGAGCATTCATCATGCCAAGGAGATGTTCCACCACCTCTGCCTTTATTGCCACAAGGATGACGTTCGTCTCAGCTTTATTTTGCCCCTCGAGTATTTGATGATTCCAGATTACTTCATCCAGAGGGAACGGTACCTGCTGCTGCGCTTCATAGCCTATAATCTGATCCAGTCGTTTGGGAGTTACAGGAGGCAGTTTGACATACCTGATGAAGGCAGAAAGACCCGGCGCCGCAATGGTTACAGGGTTGGTGTTTCCAATGTTTGCACTCCCGAGCATTTGCCCAAGTGCAACTGCAATTGCTGCTTCTCTTTCGTCCTTGCTCTGGGAGGGAACAATCTCAGTTTTGACTATATCAACTCTGGCTAAACGAACTTCCGCTTTTGTCTTTCTCAGCTCAACGAGCTTTATCGAATGCTCACCTATGTCAAGCCCATATCCAATCTTAACTGCCAAGAGTACCCCCTCACAAAAACAATTACGAATTAGGAATTAAAAATTACGTAAGTATTCAGTGGACCGCGTACCATTCCGGGCGTAGTTGCCGAGCTTGCTCGGCATTGTAAATATTCAGCGAACAGTACCAAGCTTTACTGCTCCCAAAACCTTTACTGTTCCCAAAAGCTTTACTGTTCGAGCTTGTCGAGAACCGAGCATCCATGAGACACGGTTCACCGAATATTTACTTTCGGTCAAACAATACTGGAAGATTATACAGAACGCATCAATTCCCGTCAATCCTTTTCTCATCTTCGGGTGGGAATCACTGTAGCGGCAAACTTACCCGCCGGCGCTTTGTGGAGGGGCTTGCTTTGCCTGCACGGACAAAACATAGAAGTGACTACCGGCAGTTACCAATTTGCAATGTCATCATCGTCATTGTTGATGTCCGGCCCGAGCGACCAGATATTGTACATCACGCCTGTATCGTGGCCTATAACAGGGAGAGTATTATAACGGTACCTGTACGCATTTCCCCACGGGTCGAGGAAGTTGCCCGATGTTGCATCTTCCTCCCATGTCCCATATGGCCCGTTTTCGACTTCATATTCCAGAGCATCGATAAGATTCTCACATCCGTCAATAGGATTCCCGGTGAGGAATTCGTCATCATCAGGATATCTTCCCCAATCCTCCCCATACATCCTGAGAGCAACCTCAAGCTGATGTATTTCTTCCAACGCGCACGTTTTCTTCGCCATCTCTCTTGCCTTTGAAAGTACCGGCAGAAGAGCCGCCGCAAGAATGAAAATAATACCTATGACTATGACAAGCTCAATTGCTGTAAATCCTCTGTCTTTCCGAAACATTTTCCTCTTCCCAACTGCGACTGTCATTGCGAGCCCCGAAAACCTTCGGGGTGTGGCAATCTCAGCCTTTGTTCTTTGTCATTCCCGCCCCGTATCAAGTACGGGGTAAACTGCGGTGGGAATCCACGTAGCGGTCGCATTTATGCGATAGCCTGTAGTTGCAAAGTTTACTTTGCGGAATGTCATTCTGAGCCCCGAACGATTTCGGGGCTCAGAGTGACAGGTATCCGCAGTCAGTCATACCGTCGTGTATAATTCCCAATTCTTAATTGATTTTTATAGTCCTTCTTTCTCATCATAACCCATCATAATGTTCATATTTTGAATTGCCTGCCCAGAAGCTCCTTTAATCAGGTTATCCAGAGCCGTTGCAACGATTACCGTTCCGGTTCTCTCGTTCACCTCAACTCCTATGTCACAGAAATTCGTATAGACGACATTCTTAATCTGCGTTTCTCTCCCTCCCGCGCAAATTCTCACAAAAGGCTTTCCCCGATAAAACTCCGAATACAACTTATACAATCCATCCGTAGTCGCGCGGTTCGCCGGGCTTCCTGCAGCGGTTTGATTTATCAAACCATGCTTGTCATTCCCACTTCCTCTGCCATCCACATCCCCTTTGTCATTCCCGCGAAAGCGGGAATCCATGGAGTTTCCTCGCTCTCTCAGCCTCAAATACATCGTGCTAAAGATGCCCCTCTCAAAACCGGCTACGTGAGGAACAAACGTAACTTTCATCTCCTGCATGCTTCCTCCCCCCAGTTTCCCCAGCTCCTGCTCGATTTCCGGGGTGTGGGGATGGTCTGTTACCCTATAGGGTGAGATGTTGCCCACAACGTTTGCGGCAAGGTTGTTGTCGTTTTTCTTACTCCTGCCTGCTCCGGAGAAACCGGATGCCGCGTTTATGACAATTCCTTCTATCTCGACTATCTCTTCACTCATAAGAGGCGCAAGACCCAAAATGACACCGGTGGGATAGCATCCCGGATTCGCAATGAGACGAGCGCGGCGGATTTCTTCATGATAGAATTCCGGAAGACCATAGACGCTTTCTGAGATTAACTCCGGATGCTCATGTTTGACTCCATACCATTCCTCAAACACTTCCACGTTTCTAAACCTGAAGACACCGCTCAAATCGATTACCTTCAGTCCTTCTTCCAATAGCTCTTTTGCATACCTGAACGAAGATGGATGTGGTTTTGCAAGGAAAACTACATCACAGTTCTTCGCAATTTCCTTACAGTCATAGGTTTTGACTTCCACATCTACAAGATTCTTCAACTGCGGATGCATCGTGCCGACGCTGGTTCCGGAAAACGAATCGGAAGCTAAATAGGAAATCTCTGCCGTTTTGTGAGAAGCAAGAATGCGAAGCAATTCACCCGCAGTATACCCCGCCGCTCCCACAATTCCAGCCCTGCACGTTTCCATCTCCACTCCTGTAGTTGTCTAATTCATCCCCGACAATATGAAAACACATTAATAGCTTCCTGTCAATTGGTTTGTTGCGTTCTTGTCATTCTGAGCAGTTGCACCAAGATGCTTGATTGCAAGACCTGACCCCATTTGTACATTTGTATTAAGCTGAATCATTCTTTTTTTCTATGGAATATAAGAAGATAACGTGATAGAATAACAAAATGGCTGCTGAAGAAGATACCACGACAGCCGGAAGAAAAAAAGAGGGAATAATCAGTGACGCCTATTCTTAAATTGTATGGCTGCGACAAAGACAAGGAGATTGAATTTGAATTGAATTACCTATTGTCTTTGTCAACCAAGCAAAGATTCCAGATGATGCTTAAGAAAACAGAAGAGATTCGCAATCTTCTAAAAAAACATGGATACCGAAAAGCTTCTCAAGTTATTAAAAGAACATAAGGTTGCTTTTGTAATAATAGGTGCAACAGCTTTCCCTGTGCACGGTTATTCGCGCGCTACCCTCGACATCGACATTTTCATAAAGCCGGAGAGGCTCAACGCAGAAAGGACGCGGGAGGCACTGGAGAATTTTGGATACGATATGACTGATGTTACCGTAGCTGAACTGCTTACAAAGAAGCTGTTAATCCGTCAGTACACAGTGGAAACCGATATACATCCTTTTGTGAAAGGGACAACTTT
>JAUVJM010000093.1 GCA_030596585.1 bacterium | reverse complement strand
TCCCAGTTTGATGAAGAGAGAAGTAAAGCAGTCAGGAAATACAGAGATTTCATTACGGGAGGAGGAGGGGAAGAATCTCCATGGAAGGCTTTGAAGGGGCAAATATTGCTTGGAAATGCAGATTTTGTGGAGAAGTTTGCCTCCTTGCTAAGAAACAAGGAAAAAATGAAGGAAGTACCCAGAAATCAAAGATATGTTGCAAGACCCGCTCTTGCAGGCTTATTGGATAAAGGAGAGATTGAAGGCGATAAGCAACGAAGGGATAGGTTGATTTTTGATGCCTATATTCGTTATGGATATACAATGGAACAAATAGCTCAACAATTAGGAGTTCACTACTGTACAGTTAGCCGAGCTATAAGGCGTATGGAAGAAGTCAAACAAAGCGAAAATGCTAAAATGCAAGACTTGACCCCATGATTAAAGTAAATCCTAACCGCATGGAGATTCTGCGTCTCAAGAAAAGGCTTGTTCTGTGCCGGCGGGGACATAAATTGCTCAAGCAGAAGCAGGATGAGTTGTTGCGGATCCTAAACCTGTTAATAGGAAAAGCAGAGAATCTTCGGGAGGAAGTGGAGAAGAATCTTTGCCGTGCCTATCACCTGTTTTCCCTGGCAAGAGCAGTTCTCGGGGATAGGGTAGTGGAGGATGTGGTAACTTTCCTTGGTGTGAAAACGCACATTGAAGTTGGGCAGAAACAGATTTTGAATCTTAGAGCGCCCGAGTTTCGGGTAAAACTGGATGGGGACGTTCGCAATTACGGTTTACTTATGACAAACGGCGATCTCGACGAAGCCATCGGTTTGTTTTCCGGGGTTATACCCGATATCGTTAGGTTGTGCGAGGTTGAGAACCAGATTGCTATTGCTTCTGAAGAAGTGGAGAAGACGAGGCGCAGGGTAAATGCTCTGGAGCATATATTGATACCGGACTTGGAAGTGACCATCAGGGTAATTGTTATGAAACTCGAAGAGCTTGAGAGGGGAAGCCGGGTGCGGCTCATGAAAGTAAAAGAGATGGTGAGGTAATCACATAAAAGCAGGCACAAAGTGTGAAAAAAGATGAAAGCAAAGAAAAGATGTGGAGTAAATAAATTCTGTGCCTCTGGCGCTGAGTAGTTACGCAATGGAAATGCATGAATGCAAGACTTGACCCCATTGAGAGTGGTGGCTATTGTGCCGGCGGCGGGCAAGGGACTCAGGATGAATCACCACCTTCCCAAACAATATCTTCCGCTCGGGGGCAAACCGATTGTGGCAAGAACTCTTTTGGGGCTTCAGAGTTTTAAGGTGATTGATGAGATATTTCTGGCAGTCAGAGGCGAGGAGAAGGAATACTGCGAGAGAGAAATAGTCAAGAGGTACGGCTTAACCAAGGTGTGTCAGGTTATTGAGGGCGGGGAGAAACGTCAGGACTCGGTCTATAACGCTCTGGAGAAAATTGACGGGGGTGCCGGTCTTGTAGTTGTTCATGACGGCGTGCGTCCGTTCCTTACTGAGAACGTACTCATGGAAGCTGTGACGCAGGCAAACATTCATAAGGCGGCTATTGTGGCGGTTCCCATTACGGATACAATAAAAGTGGCAAAACAACACGGGTTTATCGAGAAGACCGTGCCGAGAGAGGACCTGTGGGCGGTTCAGACTCCGCAGGTGTTCGAGTACGAGCTGATTCTGGATGCCCACAGGAAGGCGAGGAAAGACAATTTTCTGGCTACCGATGATGCATCTCTCCTGGAGAGAATGGGACATCCTGTGAAAGTTGTTGAAGGTTCAACGGAGAACATAAAGATTACGACGCCGGAAGACCTGATAATGGCTGAGGCGATACTACGGGAGTTCGGTGAATGAATCGTGTTGGTTATGGTTACGATGTCCACCGGCTTGCTGAGGGCAAGAAGCTCATACTGGGAGGGGTGGAGATACCCTTCGAGAAAGGGCTTGCCGGTTATTCTGACGGGGACGTGCTGATTCACGCTTTGATTGATGCCTTGCTGGGAGGGAGTTCTCTCGGCGACATAGGAGAGCATTTCCCGGATGACGACCCGCAGTATAAGGATATATCAAGTCTTCTTCTCCTTGGCAGGGTTGTAGAATTGCTCCGGGAGAAAAAGTTTGGAATAGGCAATGTTGATGTTGTGGTAGTAGCTGAAAAACCGAAGCTTGTGGAGCATAAGTGTCTGATGCGGGAGAAGCTCTCTGGAGTTCTCGGGATAGGTGTGGAGAGCATAAATATCAAGGCGAAGACGGGTGAAGGGCTTGGTTTTGCAGGGCGCGGCGAAGGTATAGCTGCTCATGCAGTGGTGAATCTTGCGAGAAAAATCTAGTACACTGTCACATTAATTCTTGTTATTCCCCGATCAAGTCGGGGAATCCAGAATCCGTGGTTGCAGGCTGGATTCCCGCTGCAGTTTACCCCGTACTCGATACGGGGCGGGAATGACAAATAATAAAAAGAAATCGATGTTACAAAGGAGCTATTGCCTGTAGTCTAATGCATAAAGCCATTGGGATATTTGATTCCGGGGTGGGGGGGCTGACTGTAGTCAAGGAGATTATCAGACAGCTTCCGGGAGAAGACATTGTCTACTTCGGAGATACGGCGCGGGTCCCGTATGGGACGAAATCTGCCAGGTTGGTGGGCAGGTATGCTGTTCAGGATGCGAAGTTTCTTATGGGCTGCGGGATAAAGCTTCTGGTGGCTGCGTGCAATACTGTCTCTGCAATCGGCTGGGAGGAGCTTAAGCGCGAGGTACCCGTACCCGTCGTGGGTGTTATCGAACCGGGGTGTGCGGCTGCGGTGAAGGTTTCCAAAACGGGGAAAATAGGAGTAATCGGCACCGAGGCAACGATTTCCAGCGGTATCTATCCGGAAGTGGTGAGCAGGTTGGATTCTACCGTCGAGGTTATGTGCAAAGCCTGTCCCTTACTTGTCCCGCTTGTTGAAGAAGGGTGGCTTGACGGGGAGGTTACCGGACTCGTTGTGCGAAGATACCTCTCCGGTCTCAAAGGTAAGGTGGATACCCTGATTCCGGGATGTACCCACTATCCTCTTCTCAGGGTAGTACTGGAGCAGGAGATGGGAGAAGAGACGGTCGTTGTTGATTCGGCGGGAGCAGTTGCCGGGTGTGTAAAGGAACTCTTGAGAGAAAAAAAGCTCCTGGCTCCCTCGGGCGGTGGAGGGCGAAACAGGTATTTCGTAAGTGATGACAGGGAGGGTTTCAGCAGGATGGCAAGGTTGTTTCTCGGTGAAGAGGCAATTGTGGTGGAGGAAATAGATATTGAGAAATATTAGGCTTAACTAAGGGTTTGTGCAAGCCCTAAATCGGGAGTTTGATACAATGTATGAGGTTTCTGTTGAGGCTGGGTTCAGTGCTGCACATTTCCTGCGGAATTATGGCGGGCAGTGCGAGAAACTGCATGGACACAACTGGAAAGTTCGGGTAACGGTGAGTTCTATGAAACCTGATGATGCAGGTCTGGTGATTGATTTCAAGGAACTGAAGGACATTACCAACAAGTTTGTCGAGAAGTTCGACCACGTGAATTTGAATGAGCTTCCCGAATTCAAGGATGAAAACCCTACTACCGAGAACATCGCCCGCATAGTTTTTGAAGAGCTTTCTGCGAAGGTTGACGGGAAGTCTGTGCGGGTTAAGGAAGTGCGTGTGGGAGAGACGGAGGGAAGCTGGGCGTCGTATTGTAAATGATGGAGATTGTTCTGGCTACGAGAAATAGTGATAAGGTGCGGGAAATCAGGAGAATTCTTCCGGGGGTAGGGTTTCACTCTCTGAAGAATTTCCCTCAGGTGCCGGAAATTGAGGAGAATGGGGAAACATTAGAAGAGAATGCCATTCATAAGGCGCAGGAAGTAGCGGTTCGTACGGGTAAGCTCGCTCTTGCGGATGACTCGGGGCTTGAAGTGGAAGCTCTTGGAGGAAGGCCGGGTGTCAGGTCCTCGCGGTTTGCCGGGGAGGGAGTTTCGTATGAAGAGAATAACAAAAAACTTCTTATGTTAATGAGCGGCGAGCGCAGGAGGGGAGCAAGGTTCAGATGTGTCGTTGCTCTGGCCGGCCCCGGAATGGAAACGATAGTCCGTGAAGGAGTTTGCAGGGGAAGGATAGCGCGTTCCCCTTGCGGGAAGCGCGGGTTCGGGTATGACCCGGTATTCATTGTTTCTGGTCCGGGCAAGACTTTTGCGGAGCTTCCCGCGTCGGTAAAGAACGATATTAGCCACCGTGCCAGAGCGCTCAGGAAACTGGGCAGGGATTTGTCAAGGATAGAGAGGAAATTAAAAACTGTATCTCGTAAAGACAAAAAAGATTCGTGAGATACGAGCGACGAATTGATAGAGGGGGAGAGAAATGAAATCAAAAATTGTATTCTGTGTTCTTGTTCTTTCTCTTTTCGGGTGTGCCGGGGAGGAATCCGGCCAGCCCGGACCGGGTCGTCGGCATTCCGGGGTTAAAAAACCGGTGAGGGAAGAAGTTGTCACTTTCCGGGAGGCGGAGCAGGCAGCCAGAATTACCTCCGGTGATTACTATGATTGTTCTCCCTGCTGGTCGCCGGACGGGAAAAAGATTGCGTATTGTTCACACCGTGAAGGTAGTCAGAACATATGGGTGATGGAGCTTACTGCTGCGGATGAGGGAAAACTCATTCCCAGCGGAGATCCCCGGCAGGTTACCTCCGGAAGTTTCATTGACCAAGACCTGAGCTGGTCACCGGATGGAGAAAGCATCATATTTTCGTCGAACCGGACCGGGAAATATGGTATTTTCGAAGTGAATCTGGAAGACAACAGTGTTAGTGATCTGAAACAGGAAGGGATACATCCGCGGTGGTCGCCGGGCGGAGGTAAAATTGCTTTTGTGAGTATGAATAATATCTGGACGGTAGAACTGACTGGGGAGAAGCTGAAGCAGTATCTTACTGCCTCCGGGTACAATGAACATCCGTGCTGGTCTCCCGATGCGAGAAAGCTTATCTTCTCTTCGGGCGGTGATCTCTGTGAGGGCAGTGGGAGAAAGATAG
>JAUVJM010000102.1 GCA_030596585.1 bacterium | reverse complement strand
TTACAATTGGTGTGAAAGGCAACTGGATGGTGCCCGACGTCCATATTAAGGCTGTAGAGAAAATCGTTGAAGCTCTGTCCCGGGTCTCGCCGGGGAATGCTTCTCTTTTCAAATCAAGGGCGCGGGATTGCAAGCGGGAGATTGCGGCCCTGGCAAGTCGGATTCAGCAGGAGGCGGAGGAAGTGGGCGCAGGACAGGTTAAAGTCGTCTGCTCGAAGATGCAGGCTGGATTTGTGGATTGGTTCGGGTTTGATATCGTTGCAGATTACGGGAGACCGGAGGATTTCACTCCCGGGCAAATTAGGGACTTGATACGGGATGCAAGGTTGAAGGATGTGAGGCTGGTGGTTGACAATCTTCAGAGTGGGTCAAAGGCAGGACTGCCTATCGCTCGTGAGATTAGGGTGCCGCACGTCGTGTTGACCAATTTCCCGCAAGAGCACAATGGGAAACTTTCCTACCAGGAATCATTGAGGGCGAATGTGTACAAACTGATTCAGGCATTGAAGAAATGAGCGTCGTCGTAGACATTCAGAACGTGACTGTTTCCTACCGGGAGAGTGTTGCTCTTAGGTCCATCTCCCTGAGAATCGAAGAAGGAGCGCTGGTGAGCGTTGCAGGTCCTAATGGAGCCGGCAAGACAACTCTCCTGACTGCCATAAATGGTTTGGGCAGGGTACTCCAGGGTTCGGTGAGTGTTTTTGGAACGAAGATGGCAGGGCGAACGGCAACCGGCATAAGAAAAGAAATAGGTTACGTACCTCAGATGCTCAGCATAGATGTTAGAATGCCGATGAAGGTTGAAGAAGCGGTCATGCTGGGGAGGTATGGTAGAATAGGGTTTTTCAAAAGACCATCTCCCCGAGACAGGGAGATTGTTAGTGATGTGGTTGACCTCATAGGTATCAGAGATTTGCTCTCAAGACCGATTGGGCATCTCTCAGGAGGCGAACAGAAAAAAGTAGCCATAGCCAGGGCATTGGCGCAGGAGCCCAGAATACTGCTGCTTGATGAACCAATCTCCGATCTGGACATAAGTGCACAGCAGACCATTCTGAACCTTATAGACAGAATTCACGAACAGAAGCGGCTGACAACGGTTCTGGTAATGCATCATCTCAGTCTCTTGCCCGGAAATTGTTCCAGAATGATTCTTTTAAAAGATACTAAGGTTGTTTTCGACGGATCTGTGGAAGATGCGCTAAACGAAGATGTTCTTTCCAGGCTCTATGGATGCCGGCTCGAGATAATCAAGACGGAGCATGGTGTTATTGTTCAGGCTAAGGTAAATGCTTAGTGAACTCTGTTTATCCTTCGAGTAAGCGGAAGCGCATCGAGAAGATGATTTCTCGACAAGCTCGAACAGTAAAGTTTTTACTGTTATGGGGTAGGATTTGAAATGTTAGAACTGCTGCAATACCAGTTTATGCAGAATGCTGTCCTTGCCAGTATTCTGGGAGGGGTTAGCTGTTCCATAATAGGGGTCTTTGTCGTAACTATGGAAATTCCGTTTTTGGGAGTATCCATGTCGCATTCCGCTTTCGCAGGGGGGATACTGGGACTCCTACTGGGGATAGACCCCTTTGCTATGGCGCTTCTTTTCTGTCTCCTGAGCGCCCTTCTCATCGGTCCTGTTGCTGATAAGGCGGACTTTAATCCTGACATGGCTGTCGGCATAATATTTTCTATCATGCTGGGGTTGGCTTTTCTGTTTTTGGCGATGATTCCGGGACCAAAAACGGAGGCGTTATCTCTCATCTGGGGGAGTATCCTGACGGTGAGCCGGAAAGATATTGTGGTGATGGGCATTATAGCATTCATAGTGATGGCTCTCCTTGCCCTTTTCTTCAAGGAGATACAGGCTGTGATATTTGACAGGGAGATAGCGGCGTCAGTCGGCATTCCGGAGCGTCCTATCTACTATGGGATTTTGTTCCTGTCAGGGGCGATAATTGCGGCGAACCTTAATACAATCGGAGGGCTTTTGATATTCAGTCTGGTCATAAATCCGGCGGCGGCGGCTTATCAGTTGACCTACAGTCTGAGGAATATGTTTTTTCTCTCCGGAGCCTTCGGCGTTCTGTCCTGTTTTCTGGGGCTGTTCTTCTCCTATATTTTCAACTTTCCTACGGGAGCTGTCATAATCATTGTCTCGAGCTTGATTTTCTTCCTGTGTTTGATTTTTTCGCCGAAGAAGAGGGTTAAAGGGGTAAATATTCGATGAACCGTGTAAAGCCTTACTGTTCGAGCTTGTCGAGAACCTGTGCCGAGCTTGTTGAGATCTCATCTTCTCGATGCGCTCCCGCTTACTCGAAGGATAAACAGAGTTCGCCGAATATCTACGTTAAGAAAATACACAGGGAGGAGGCCCTCGCAGGAGATATGAAAGTATGAGTGCGGAGAAACAAAGCTTTTTTGACGGCTTAGCGTGCAGTTGGGATGAGCGGTTTTACAGAGACGATGAAGTCAATCTAAGGTTAGACGCACTTGCTGTTAGACTCGACGTGAAACCGGGTTTCAGGATTATAGACCTGGGGTGCGGTACTGGTATAATGTCCGGGAGGCTTTCCGCTCTGGCAGGGGAAGAGGGTAGAGTTTTTTCCTGCGATTTTTCGATGAAGATGCTTGAGATGGCAAAAGGGAAGTCATTGAATGCCGTCTCTATTTGTTCTGATGCTCATTGCCTGCCTTTCAAAGACAAGTTCTTCGATAGGGTAGTGAGTTTTTCCTGTTTCCCTCACTTTGATGACAAGCCCAGGGTGTTGAAAGAAGCAAACAGGGTGCTAAGAGACGAAGGCGTTCTTGTCATCAGCCATCTCCTGGGAAGCAGGGAGCTTGCTAAGGTTCACAGGGAAGTAAAAGGTGCTGTTTCTACGGACAGATTGCCGTCAAAGAAGACGATGCTTAGAAGTCTTGTGAAGGCGGGATTCAGGGTGCTTGAGTTCCATGACGAGAAAGGTTTCTATCTTCTCCGTGCGAGAAAACACAATGGGGTCAAGTCTTGCATTCGTGCATTTTCATAGAAAGTCTTACCCTGATACTGTAGCTACTGTCTGGATCAGAGAGTTTATACTTTATATATCAAGAAAACAGGAGGAAACAAAATGATCGGGTTTTTCATGAAAGGCGGACCATTGATGTGGCCGATTCTGCTGTGTTCGGTAACGGCAGTTGCCATCATCCTGGAGCGCTTCTACTGTCTGCACAAGTCTGCGGCGAACATTCCCAACATCTCTTCACGGGTAAAAAGCTTGCTGAATGAGGGGAATGCCGACGCGGCGTTGAAGATGTGCGAGACTGCCTCCGGTCCGGTTGCTCATGTCTTAGCCATAGGGATTCATGTCCGCAAAAGGGACCTGGCGGAGAAGGAGAGAATAATCGCCAGAGCGGGTTCCAGGGTGGTCCGGGAACTGGATAAGAATTTGAGGGGACTGGCTATTATCGGTAACATAACCCCGCTGTTAGGACTTCTTGGAACAGTGACGGGGATGATAAAAGCTTTTATGAAAGTTCAGGAGCTTGGCGGCGGAGTGGATGCATCTGTCCTGGCGGGCGGCATCTGGGAAGCCCTTATTACCACTGCCGCGGGTCTATCTGTAGCCATACCGGCTTTTGTTGCTTATCACTATTTCGATGGCAGGGTGGACGGCATAGAAGGCGAGATGAAAGATGCAGCATCAGATTTCTTAGAGCATCAGGGCACAGGGTAACTGTAGTGGCAAAGTTTACTTTGCCCCGCTTTCGAGGCAGGCTTCGTGAGGGATATCTTGGAATTCGATAGAAGAAAAAAACTAAGAACTCAGCTTAACATTGCTCCCCTGATAGATGTAGTTTTCCTCCTTCTGATTTTCTTTATGCTTTCCTCACAATTCATTGCCCGTCCGGGGATAAGGGTTAGTCTGCCCAGAGCTTCCACGGCAGAGCCGCATCCCGGCGAGGATATTATCGTCTCTATTACCGAAGGTGGAAGTCTGTACCTGGACGGAGAAGAGATTACCCTGGAGAGTCTTCCTGCTAAATTAAAGGCGAAGGTGGCAGAGTCTGAGGAGAAAACAGTGATTGTCAGGGCTGATGAGAAAATAAACCTGGGCCTTGCCGTAAAAGTTATGGATATTGCCAGGGAGGCGAATGCGCAGGGATTGGTAATCTCGACTGAGATGGAGCAACGGAATGCCGAAGCGCTGTGAAAAGTGAACACCTCTATTTGTCATTGCGAGCGTAAGCGAAGCAATCTCAAATCGGCGCTGATAAACGGGATTGCGGAGCCTGTTCCTCGCAATGACAGGTTCACCATAATGGGAAGTCATGTTTGGGGATAGAGTAATCAGGATTGCATTTCTTATCTCGTTGTGCGGACATCTGGCGTTTTTGGGGATGCACGGGTTTGACGTGAGTTTGTCTGAATTGAATGAGCGGGAGGACATGAAAATCGAGATTGTCGTAGAGAAACCTCCGCTTCTTCCGGACATAGACGTCATGGGGGAGGAGAAGAAACTAAAGTCAGACCTCAGACCGGAGACAGAGGACAGATCGCAGGCTACGGATATCAGTTCTCAGGCAGCAGACCCTGGCCCGGAGGATTTAAGTCTTAAGCCTGAAGTTTGTAGTCCAAAGTCTGATGTTGTTGAAGTAGTTGACCCTGCCCGGGAGGC
>JAUVJM010000131.1 GCA_030596585.1 bacterium | reverse complement strand
CTCCCCGAACCCGGAGAGAATATGACCGTCGCCCTGCCGGTGAAGAGAACCCGCCTCTCGTATTGCCGGTTTCACGGTACTCGGACTGGATCGGTATTCTGAAGGATGAATTTATGGCGCCATCTCAACTAATAAACAGGGAGAAGATTCTGAGAGGCGAGGTTCTGCATTTTATCTTATCCTGCGTGGGAAATCTCTATGCCTGTGACAGAGATGAGTGTCTCACGGGGGCTAAGGAGAAGGCACGTTTAGCGTTCCCTCATATCGGAGATTTGGGTGAGTACGTGTCTGTCGTCCGGACTTTGCTGGAAGATGAGAAGTTTAAACGGTTTTTCTACATAAGAGAAGGTGAACTGTACCGGGAAAAAGAGGTCGTGGACTCTTCCGGAAACACAAAAAGAATCGACAGGCTCATCGTAATGCCCGGTGAGGTGTGGGTTATAGATTACAAAAGTTCAGGGGCTGAGTCCGAAACTCACAGAGAACAGATTATCGGGTATATGAACATTCTGAGTTCTCTCTATCCGGAGCTGAAAGCGAGAGCGTTTCTCATTTATCTCGATACTCTCACTGTGGAAGAAGTATATGGATAAGGTAATAACCTGCGGCTTGAACGAAGATTTCATAGGGAACCTTGCGGATTTCGTTGAGGATAATTTCCTAAAGAAAGGTTCCGACATCAGCAGGCTGGCTTTTGTTTTTGGGGGAAAGAGACCTGCTCTCTTTCTGAAAAAGGCTCTGGCAGGGAGGACGAATAAGAGTTTTTTCTCTCCGGCATTTTTTTCCATTGATGAGTTCGTTCAATACACTCTCTCGAAGAAGGCGCCTTTTATGAAAATGCCTGATGTGGAATCGTGGTATGCGCTCTATACCCTTGCCGGAGATGTGGCACCCGAAATCATAAAGGGGAGGGAAGAGTTCTCGCAGTTCCTGCCTTGGGCGAGAGAGATATCCGGGTTTATAGACTTGCTTGATTTCGAAAACGTGCCGTCGGAGTCGTTGGAAAGTGTCGAGGCAAGCGCAGCCATAGGATATGACATCCCTGAGAGCATAAATACGTCGCTCAGGAATATCATTGCTCTCCGTGAGGCTTACCATAAGCTGCTTTCTGCAAGAAACTCTCTCTCCAGAGGATTTGTTTACCTTTCGGCGGCTGAGGCTGTGCGCGAAGTAAGCTTTGATGAGTTCGACAGGATTCTGTTCTGCGGTTTCTTCTACATGCGGAAGACAGAACTGCGGATAATCAAGCATCTCTATGACAGCGATAAGGCTATTCTCTTTTTTCAGGGAAATGAAGATAGATGGCCGGTTCTCAAGGATGTTTCGCGCACTTTTTCGTGTTCAATCAATCCGCGCAGGGAACAAAAAAACAACTATTCCCTGAGTCTGTACAGTGCTTTCGATATCCACTCTCAGGTGTGTACGGTGAGGGAGATTCTGAAGAAAACGGGAGAACTTGATTCTACGGTTGTTGTCCTTCCCGAGCCTGAGAGCATGATACCGCTAATTTCCGAGATTGGCTCTTCCGCGGGAGAGTTCAACGTCTCGCTCGGCTACCCGCTGAAGAGAAGCTCACTCTATTCGCTGTTTGAGTTCATAGTCCGGGCGCAAAAGACAAGGAAAGGCGCGGCATACTATACAAGAGATTATATCGGCGCTCTGAGCCAGCCTCTCGCGAAGAACCTCAGGACAGATTCCGGCTACGGTGCCACGAGGGTTCTGGTGCACAAAATAGAGGAGTTTTTGCTGGGTATGGAGCCTGCGCCCATAAGCGGCAGGCTTTTTGTGCAATTAGAGGAGGTTGAGAGCGAATCTCATCTGTTCGAGCTCGCGGCTGAAACACTCAAACATATGGATACTGAAGTGAGCGCTGAGGATTTACGGGATGTCCTCGGGGAGCTTCACCTGCTCCTGTTCGGACTCTGGGAAGACATCTCAAACTTTCACAGTTTCGCCGAATCACTCGGGAAGTTTCTGGATACGCTTATCAGGAAAAGTTTCATAGCCAACTATCCATTGAACCTGAAGATTGCCGAGAGAGTCTATTCCATAAAAGATGACCTGCTGAACGCACCGTTCTCCAAAGAGGTTTTCCCGAAAGAGGATATCTTCAAGATATTCCGGAATATGCTTGAAAATGAGATGGTTGCGTTCTCGGGTTCTCCGCTAAAAGGTTTGCAGGTTCTTGGCACTCTTGAGACACGCTGTCTTGACTTCGAAAACGTGATTATAATGGATGCTAACGAGTCGAGACTGCCGAGCCTGCGTGTGCGGGAGCCGCTCATACCTCACGAGGTTATTATGGGTCTCGGGCTTGACGTAATCGGTAAAGAGGAGGAGATACAGCGCTATTTGTTCAGGAGAATAATCTCCGGGGCGAAAAACGTGCATCTGATCTATGAAGAAAACCAGGAAAAAGAGAGAAGCAGATTCGTGGAGGAGCTTGTGTGGCAGGCGGAAAAGAAGGCGAACAAACTCGATGTGGTGCCCGTGCCCCGGGTGAGTTTTTCGGTAAACGTACTGCCGGCGAAGACGGAAGTCGGGAAGACTGCCGCGATGCTGAAGTTCCTGAAAGATTTCAGGTTTTCCGCATCGAGCGTGAATACGTACGTCCAGTGCCCTTTGCGGTTCTATTATAGGTATATGCTGGGGCTTGAGGAGAAGCAGGAGCTGTTGGAAGACCCGGAGGGCAGGGAAATAGGCACTTTTATCCACGAGCTTCTCGAGAATGCTTTTTCCGTATTTGTTGGCAAGAAGCCGCGTCTGGACAGGGATTTCCGCGAGGGTTTTTTCCGGACGTTCGAAGAGATGTTCGAGAGGACGTTCAGCAAGAGGATGCGTCCCGGTTCGTTCCTGCTTGAGAACGTGATGCGATTCAGGCTTAAGCGGTTTCTTGAGTTTGAAGAAACCAGCGATGAGAGAAACATCAAGGAGATTCTCTACCTTGAGCGGGCATTCGAGGAGAAACTGGAACTCTCCGGTGCCGCGTTCAGGTTCAAGTATATAGTAGATAGAGTGGACAGGCTGAGAGACGGGTCCCTGCTGATTCTGGATTACAAGACGGGGACAGATATGCCCAAACCTCAGGGGACGGATTCGCTCGAGAAGATGGAGCTTGAAAGAGGATCCATAAGGGACAGGATAAGGTCGTTCCAGCTTCCCCTGTATTATTATTTCGAGAGCAGGAGGCACCGCGGGGAGACTCTGAATGCGGCGCTCTACAATCTGAGGAATCCCGGGCTGACGTATTTT
>JAUVJM010000067.1 GCA_030596585.1 bacterium | reverse complement strand
TACTCGAGCCTCTGGGTGCAGGGACTTGACACCGACTATAACCAGATACTTATAGACGGACAGCCTGTCCTTGGTTCGGTTATGAATGTCTATGGTCTTGAGCAGATCTTGGCTGAGGATATTGAAAGAATTGAGGTAATTAAGGGCTCGTCCTCAAGTCTCTACGGCGCCAATGCGATAGGCGGGGTGATAAATATTATCACTAAGGAACCGCGTGAGGATAAACCGGAATTTAGTTTTGGGACCGGTTTTGGTAATTATGAGACTTACGATGTATCCTCAAGTATGTCCGGACGAAAAGGCAACATCGCCGGAGTTATCTCTGTGCACAAAAGCGAATCCGATGCCGTTGACGAGAACGAAGACAATTGGTCGGATAAAGCTGCCCGCAACAACAGGAACCTGTCTCTCAAAACCCGCTTCTATTTCCTTGATGATAACCATAGGCTGACTTTGTTCGGAAGAGAGTTTTACGAGGAAAGAGAGTTCGGGCCGATGCCGGCTCTTCCTTGTGAAATAGAAACTCAACACTACGAATATGGAGCCGGCTACAGGGCGCTTTTCGGGGAAGGCGGTGTCTTCAACCTTAACTTTAGTGCCTCAACCCACGAGAGAAATTTAGTAACACCTGCTTTACACAATGATGCTGATGAGGATATACGTACGATAGATGCCGACTATTCACGCCCGTTTCTTGGGGGCAAACATGTCCTGACCGGCGGCATAACCTATCAAGATGAGAAACTCAGGGAGGCTGTTAATCAGATTGCTTCTCCAGATAGAGATTCTAAGAGTACTGGAATCTATTTTCAGGATGAGATTGAGGTTTCGGAAAACCTTGATTTGGTATCCGGGTTCCGATACGATGACATAAACAGCTCTTATCTTGATGACCGGGCTTTGAGTCTCAGGGTGGGAGCAAAGTGGAATGCAGCGGAAAGATTTGTCCTGCGGGCGAGCATTGGTCAGGGATTCAAAGTCCCTTACCTTTTTGCCCAGCAGCTGCATGTTTGCCCTACGGCACCTGCTATCTACAGGGATTCACAGCTTGAATCGGAGAAATCCCTAAGCTGTTCCCTCGGTGTGGAATACTACCACGACATTTGCACTCTGGGGCTTAACCTGTTCAGGACGGATATGGACAAGAAAATAATCCTTACTACAGTCGGAGCGCCGGCAGGCTATGATTGGATTCTCAAGAACGGTCCTGATGCCTATACTCAAGGGGTGGAGGCAAATGCCGTAATCCGGGTTTCTGAACCTCTTTCCCTCAAGCTGGGATTGGCATCCACAGATGCGCAATTCAAGGAGGGACAATCTGTATATGACGATAGCTCTGAACATGTCATGCGAGTTCCGGAATTGACGGGTCTCATTCGTCTGGAGTATCTCTATCCGGTATATGGGGTCAGAGTCAATTTTGGAGGAAAGTTCACGGGAAAGCAGTATATTGAGAATAAAGTTGAGCAGGGAATTGACAGAACCCCGAGCTACAGTGCATGGGACCTCAGAGTAGATAAGGAATTCAAGGACGGAAGATACTCAATGTTTTTCGGCGTTGACAATATTTTCGACTATGTCCAGGAAAAAAGATACGCCGTTGCGCAGGATGCGGCGTATGCCTACGCTCCCTTGACCGGCAGGTATGTTTATGGGGGTATGAAGGTAAACTTCTAACGTAGGGGCGGGCTTGCCCGCCCTGTTTCAGGAGGCAGGCTTATGCCTGCCTCCACGAGGAAAAGTAAATGCTCAGTAAAATCCGATTTTTGACCTTTGTGTCTCTGTATCTCTGTGTTTTTGTACCTGCACTGTTTTCTGAAGAAACTCTCCCAACAGTGAGGGGTTATGAGGAGCTGGTTTCTAAATTGGTTAACTTAAGGTATCAATTGAGTAAGGAAAAGCAAGGCTGGAAGGAGCAGGAGGCGTGGCTGAAGCAGGAGAAGGAACTGCTTCTGAAAGAAAAGGAAATGCTTGAAAAAGAAATTGCGAGTGCGAAAGAGGAAGATGTGTCGGCGAAGATTGAAAGGGCCGCACTTATTGAGCGGAAAAAGGTTTTGCAGGAGTCTCTTGATAGGAGCCTCCCTGCTATCACGCGTGCAGAGGTGGATTTGAAAAGGTGGCGGGAATTCCTGCCTGTCG
Organism: bacterium; assembly: GCA_030596585.1. GTDB lineage: Bacteria > NPL-UPA2 > JAUVJM01 > JAUVJM01 > JAUVJM01 > JAUVJM01. The sequence goes on along the minus strand of JAUVJM010000067.1, from coordinate 5,501 downwards.
TGTTGGCTAAACCATTACGGAAAGCATTTGATGAGCTTGAGAAAGGGAAGGAGCGGTCAATTTCGAAAAGACTGCAGGTTGTCCTGAGCCTTTACGAGGAGATTGAGAGACTTGGGAATGGGGTGCATCTCGTAAAAGAAACGCTGGTCGCTGCTTCTGGGAAAAAGCGGGAGATGGACGTTATTTATTTAGGGCTTACGCAGGCATTTGCAGTATCGGCGGATAACAAGATTGCCGGTATTTCAAGACCTGCAGGGAATGGATGGAAGTGGGATTGGCGCCCGGAGATTGCAGGAAGTGTCCGGAAGGCAATTGATTCGTGCAATTCCAGGGAAATGGCAGAGTTTGTTCATCTTCCGGTAAAGGTAGACTGATGAAAAAAATAGCTATTATCATCTCTATACTGCTTATATCACTTGGGAGTTATGCCGGGACCGTGGATTTGGGCAGGGCAATGGTGGAGGTAAAGGGAGAACTTGAGAAAGCGACTGCTCGGTTGAACGAAGAGCGGACAAGAATTTCTAATTCGCGCATACCGCTTGTCAGGGAAATTCGCGAACTTGAGCAGGAGTTAGCTTCATTTCGTACTAAGGCACAGGCTCTCAGGAAAATCCAGTGGCAGGGCGAATCATCTTTTCAAGCACTTCAAGAGGATGTTGATTTTCTCCGGAACGAGACACAGTTTGTTTTCTCGCTCCTTTCGGAATACCGTCGTGGAATGGAAACAAGGATGACAGCTGCAAGAGCCAAGCGTTTCAACGAAAAGTTGGAAGGGATAGACGGGCTGCTCATTGGGGAAACATCGGAAGGAGCCATTTCCGCGCTTGCTCCTTTGTTGAATCTGGGGAAAGCATTTCATGGACAGGCTCTGGGTGGTGACATATTTGAGGGTAACGCTCTTGATGAGAAGGGCATTCTCCACAGCGGAATGTTCGCTGAGGTCGGTCCGATTACATACTTTACAGCGAAGGATAATGTCGTTACAGGGCTTGTAGTGAGTCATTTAGGCAGTGAGGAACCATCAGTTGTTTCCTGCTTCCATGGAAAATCAATCGCACAAGTCCAGGCGCTCGTAAGCGGGAAAAAAGCAGCCATTCCGATAGATTTCACCCTTGGAAATGCTCTTAAGATTCGCAGGTCGAAAGGAAGCTGGTTTGAGCACATAAAAAGCGGCGGCATTGTGATGATTCCCATTATGGGCATTGGCGTGTTTTGCCTAATACTGATATTGTGGAAGTTTCTGTCACTCCGACGTCTTCCAATTGAAGTTGAGACAAAACTGAGCAGGATCCTTGAATTGCTGAGAGCTGATTCTATAGATGAGGCAAAGGATCTGGCAAATTCATTCGGGGAACCATTGAGCCCCGTGGTTCTGGAAGGAATTGAGCATCGCAGCGCTCCGAGGGAACATATTGAGGAAATAATGCACGAGAGAATTCTTGGGGAGGTCCCCAAACTCGAGCGGCATCTACCGGCGCTGGCTGTGTGCGGCGGCGTCGCGCCGCTTCTCGGACTCCTCGGAACGGTTACGGGAATGATGCATACGTTCAAGCTGATTACTATCTTTGGAACGGGGGATGCGAGATTACTTTCAGGCGGTATCTCCGAGGCGCTAACGACAACGGAATACGGTCTTATAATTGCTGTTCCCGCTTTGCTGGCGCATGCTTATCTTTCAAGGCGTGTCCGCGGGATGACGGACAAATTGCATCAGACCGCGATTGGATTCATAAACGGATTGAAATTGAGAGAAGGCACAAAGTAATTGTAGTTGCAGAGCTTGCTCTGCTAAGCTTGTCCCCTCGAAGGCGGGGGCAAAGTAAAGAAAACCATATACTTCGAGCTTGTCGAGAAGTAAACTTTGCAGCTACAAATACATGTAATTATAGTCGCTTGATTTATCAAGCTTGGCAATCTGTTGTAGTTGCGAAATTTATCGAGCTATAGGAGCTATACTTTAATGAGTATATTTCTTAAAGCATTTGATTATTGGGTATCAGGGGGATTGCTTTTAATTCCGATTGGCATTGTGAGTTTTTTCATATGGGTATACTTTCTTGGTTTGCGCAAGCATTTAGGGGTTCTCCTCGAATCGCCTCCTGATTTGGGGGATAGAATAAAACGTTATTTTGAGGATGGAAAAAGTTTAAGCGAGATAAACGAATGGCTTTCGAGACTTGGCGGGGTTATGCCGGAATGGGCATCTCAGACACTTGCAAGAGCTGTTAAGGGAATAAGTGTTTCTGATACGTTCAATGAGTGCAGGCTCGCGAGATTGGTTCATGTCGAACGTGAGATGGTAGTTCTTTCCGCTCTTGTTGCTGCTGCTCCGATGCTCGGTTTGCTCGGGACGGTTCTTGGCATGACGACTACTTTCTGGGCGGTATCCCAGCAGTCGGCAGATACTTCCAACCTGATAGCGGGAGGGATAAGTCAGGCGCTCATTACGACACAGCTCGGGCTGGTCAGTGCTATTCCCGGTGTCTTTGGACTTGCGTATCTCAGGCATATGTACGGGCAGCTGCAGACCAGAATTAGTATTCTGGAGAAGCATCTTTCACTGGTAATTCAGAAGTTCGGGATGAAGTAACCCATCAGTTACGGGATGAAGATATGATTCGGCGTGAATATGAAAGGTCGTCTTCGGGTGTGGAGGTTAATCTTACTCCGATGATAGATGTAGTGTTTCTCCTGTTAATCTTTTTCATGGTTACAACCGTTTTCGTTGAGGAGATAGGTATCGAGATACAGAAACCAAAGGCGGCAAGCGCCGAGATGCTGGAGAAGAAGAGTATCCTTATCGGCGTAACCTCTGACGGGAGGGTTATCTATGGAAGCAAGGAGATAGGAATTGGCGGTGTGCGTGGACTTGTTTCGAGGTTTTTGCGTGAAGAGAAGGTTCCTGTGATTATTTTAGCTGATGAGTCCTCGCGCAGCGGCGTTGTAGTGGATGTGATTGATGAGTGCAAACTTGCAGGAGCAAAACAGGTAAGTATAGCGGCTCGGAGAGAGTAAAATGACGTTCTTATCTGTCAGAATTATTGTTACTTCACTGCTTTTTACGCTCGGTATATTTCTTTTTCTCCCGTTTTCGGAACTCTTTTCCTCTTTGCAGCGTTCCCTATCCCTTCGCAGTATTGATACAGCTATGTTTCAGCCGCCTCCTCCTGTCAAGGAACCTCCGGTTAAGAGAAAGAAGGACGACAAAACAAGGCTGCCAAAGCCAAGGCTGACAAAAATGTCTAAGCGGCTTTCTCCGATTCAGAAAGCTTTTGCTCTTACACTGGGTGCCGGCGACTTCGCCGGGGATTTTGCGCTCAATTTTGCTCTTGAAACTGATACAAGTCTGGTATTTGAGTTGTCAGAGGTTGATGAGCCTCCGAGAGTTCTGGTGAAACTTCCTCCGTTTTATCCGCTCGGTGCGAAGGCAAGGGGAATTGAAGGAGTGGTTGATCTCGTTTTTATAGTTGGTGCTGATGGAGCAGTTGGAAACATTGAGGTTGTGTCATCACATCCGGGAGAAATCTTTGCCGAATCGGCAGTGAATGCAGTCAAAAGGTGGAAATTCGAGCCGGGAAAAAAGGACGGCAAGCCTGTCGTTACGAGGATTCGTTTGCCAATTCGTTTCGAGCTGGAGAGCTATGAAAACAACTAAAATCACATCGGTTATCTGCCTGCTCCTGATAACAGTGGGAGCTTATTCACAGCCCCGGCAGTCTGAAGAGCCTACCGTATCAAAAGAAGAAGCGGAGCTCCTAAAAGATGCTGTAACCCTATCGGAAGAAAGTCATGGTGCCGCCATAGAAATGCTTTCTGCAAAACGGACAGGGAAATCAAGTGCCGCCATTGATTTTGCGCTCGCTACGCTTTTTTTCCAGAAGGGAGATTTGCCCGCGGCAGAGAAAGCGTACAGAGAATCGCTCAGAAAACTGCCTTCATTTAACCGTGCTCGCGCAAATCTCGCAAGAGTGCTTATACAGCAGGATAGGCTGACAGAGGCTGAGGAAGTGCTGAAACCTGTCATAATGAGCGGAAAGGCAAAACCCGAAACTCTCACACTCATCGGTTACACTTTTCTTATGAAAGGTGAATCAGTTCCGGCAGAATCCGCTTACAGGCAGGCTCTTCTTCTCAAACCCGATGACATCAGTGCCTATCGTGGACTGGCGAAATGCCTGATTGACCAGGAACGTTATCGTGAGGCTATTGGGTTGTTGGAGAATATTCTTGAGAAAGACCCCGGAAACGACCAGCTCTGGCTGCTTCTTGCGAATGCCAATGTGGCAGTCGGCAAAGCGGATGCGGCAATTGTCAAGCTTGAGTGCGCAAGGTATCTCAAGGCTGCCTCTCCTGAGGCTATAGCAACGCTCGGGGATCTGTATGTCAATAGAAATCAGCCGCATGATGCGCTTTCTGCTTATAGGGAAGCTTTTTCTTTTAAAAAATCCCCGGCGGGCAGAATATTCCGAGCGGCTGAGGGTTTCGTCATGCTGCGCGATTATCACGGGGCAGAAGAGATGATTGGAAAATTAGAATTTGCTCCGGAACCGCTAAGCAAGAGCCAGGCGAAGAGATTGCACCGTCTAAGAGCCCACCTATCCTATTTGAAAGGCGATATGAAAACGGCGATTATATCTTATAAAAAATTACTTGAAGAAGATCCCCTTGATGCTGATGCCCTGATTGTTTTAGGTGACCTCTACAGAGAAGAAGGTAAACTTGAAGAGGCTGTAATCTCCTATGAGAGGGCTTCTCATATTAAAGGAAAAGAGGCAGAAGCTCTTATCCGGCAGGCTCAGGTCGAAGTTGAAAGGGAGCGGTATTCAAAGGCAGTAGAACTTCTTGAGTCCTCTCTGGTCTTCGTGCACAAAAAGAGCGTGGCTAAATATCTTGAGCAGATCCGAAGACTTGCAAAATCGAGATTCTGAATCATCCAATTTCATTCCCCTCAGACGGAAAGAATATTCTCCCTCCCTATTCTCAGCAAGCAAGCCGCAATAAGCAATTGACAGGTTTGTTGGGGTCGTGATAGAATTCACAAGTGTCCAGAATCGGAGAGTGGTGAAAATGGCAGAAGTTGATTATACTAAGTACCGCCTGAAGCCGGAGACGGAAATAAAGGAGATATTCGAAGAAGTCTCGAGCATTTTTGTCATTTCCTGTAAGAAGTGTTATAAGGAATTTGACGTAGAGATCGAACCCGAGTACCAAAACTTGTCGGAATTTCTTGGTGAGGAGCGTCACAAAATTTCAGGCTGTGCTGAATTTGATTTCCTGTGCAATAGCTATCTTACGAAGAAGAAACTGGCTGATTTGAACATTTCCGATGTTGAAGCAGTCGGGGTTATATCATGCGGAATAGGCGTTCAGTTTGTAGCGCAGGAGTTAGAAGACCGGAAGAGGGTTCTGACTCTAACTGATTCCGTGCCTGAGAGTGCAAGTGCAGCCAGTCTTACCGGTTATCACGGGATATCTCTTAGCCCGGAAAAATGTGCGGCTTG
>JAUVJM010000047.1 GCA_030596585.1 bacterium | reverse complement strand
GATGGCAAGAGAAAGAGAAAAAAGAGGCGACCCTGAATTTATTGAGCAGGTTGTAAAGATAAACAGGGTTGCAAAGGTTGCCAAAGGCGGACGCAGATTTGGGTTCAGTGTCCTGGTTGTGGCAGGTAACGGGAAGGGACAGGTTGGTTACGGTTTGGGAAAAGCCAATCAGGTCTCCGAGGCTATCGGAAAAGGGCTTGCACTTGCCAAGAAGAATCTCGTGGCTATTCCCATGAAGGGTACGACCATTCCGTACGCGGTAACAGGGAAATTCGGTGCGGCGAAGGTTGTCATGAAGCCGGCCCGTCAGGGGACAGGCGTCAGGGCAGGCGGAGCGGTTAGAGCCGTTATGGAATCTGCGGGAGTTGGTGATGTTTTGACAAAAAGCGTCGGGTCGCCGAATCCCTTGAACCTGGTGCGGGCGACCATGAAAGCGTTGAATGAATCAAAGAGAATAGGAGAAAGGGGTTTGCTCCGTTCCGGAAAACAATTAGAAATTGCGAATTGAGAGTTCATAATTATGGTAATGAAACTTGGTAGTATAGGACCGGTAAAGGGTGCTGTCAAAAGGCGCAAGAGAGTGGGCATAGGTGATGCTTCCGGACACGGGAAGACTTGTGGAAGGGGAAGTAAGGGACAAAAGGCTCACGGGAAAGGCCCGAGGCATGGTTTCGAAGGCGGGCAGATGCCTCTCAGCCGGAGGGTGCCAAAGCGTGGATTCAAGAGTATTTTCGCCAAGGAGTATGAAGTCGTGAATGTGAAAGATCTGGAAAGCTTTGAAGCCAATAATGAGGTGGGACCTGAAGTCCTCAGGGAAAATGGCTTAGTAAGAAGAGGAAAACTGCCGGTGAAGATACTCGGAGTTGGAGAATTAAAAAAAGCGCTTGTTGTTAAAGCTCATGGTTTCAGTTCGTCAGCGGTCAAGAAAATAGAAGAGGCTGGTGGGAAAGCAATAAAAATAGTAGGGGACGGGCATGCCCGTCCCGTTAATAAAGTTGATAGGTGATAATTTAGGTTGTTTAGACTGTAGGCTGAAGGCTGTTAGGAAAGATAGATCAAGTAGTTTGGACTGAAAAGACTATTAGGCTGAAGGGAAAAATGAGGTTGCCGTGTGTTTGCTGCAGTCTGTCTACCTACGGTCTATCTACCTGAGTTAGGAGTGGAGACATATATGTTAGGTGCTTTCAGGAACATTTTGAGGATTCCGGAGCTGAGGAAGAGAGTGCTCTTTACTGCAGGTCTCCTCACGGTTTTCAGACTTGGCTGTCATATTCCGACCCCGGGCATTGATGGGCAGGCGCTGGCACGTTTTTTTGAGCAGGCTAAGGGAACCCTGTTTGGCCTGGCAGATTTGTTTGCCGGCGGAGCTCTGAGCCAGGCGGCAATCTTCGGGCTTGGGGTAATGCCCTACATAAGCGCGTCAATCATTTTTCAGCTTCTGACCGCAGTTGTCCCATCGCTTGAACGTCTTGCTAAGGAAGGGGAGGCAGGGCGAAAGAAAATCCAGCAGTACACGAGATACTCTACCGTGCTTATTGCGATGCTGCAGGGTTTTATGATTAGCAAGTGGCTTGAGAATCCTGAGGCTTTCAATGCGGTTATTGTTCCCAATCCCGGCTGGCAATTTCGGATAATGGCTGTCGTTACGCTCACAACGGGCACAATATTCGTCATGTGGCTGGGTGAGCAGATTACCGATCATGGGATAGGCAACGGCATTTCTTTGATAATAACCGCCAACATCATTTCCCGTATGCCTGTTGCTTTTCTGAGAGCAGTTGAGATGTTGCGCCTGGGGCAGCTAAAGCCCTTTATGGCTTTGTTTCTGGGGATTGTTGCTGTTGCGATGACGGCGGGTGTGGTAATTTTGACACAGGCGCAGAGGCGGATTCCGGTTCAGCATGCCAAGAAAATTGTTGGGAGGAAGGTTTACAGTCAGCAGTCGAGCTACATACCTCTGCGGGTAAATCAGGCAGGAATGATTCCCGTCATATTTGCTGCTTCCATCCTGATGTTTCCCGGAACGTTGACCCAGTTTTCGAACAATGAAATCCTGAAGAGCATCGGCGCCTATCTGAGTCAGGGGACATGGCTGTACAATGTCCTTTACGTGGTGCTGATAATATTTTTCTGCTACTTTTACACGGCGATAACCTTTAATCCGGTCAACATTGCCGACAATATGAAAAAGTTCGGCTCTTTTATACCCGGGGTCCGTCCGGGGAGGTCAACTTCTGATTATTTCTACAGGGTTATGAACAGGATTACGCTGGCCGGGGCTGTGGGGCTTGCTTTTGTGGCGATTGTTCCGACGATGATCAGCGGCGGCTTCAAAATTGATTATTTAGTGGCGAGTTTCTGCGGCGGCACCGGAACCATTATTGTGGTCGGAGTGGTGCTGGATACCATGAGACAGATAGAATCACAGCTTCTGATGCGGCACTATGATGGGTTTATGAAAAAGGTAAAGGTGCGTGGGCGCTAATAAGACCAAACTTATTTTGCTGGGAGCTCCCGGCGCTGGTAAAGGAACGCTGGCAAAGATGATTCAGGCTGAACTGGGTTTTGTACACCTTTCCACCGGGGATATGCTCAGGGAGGCAGTAAAGGAAGGCACGGAACTCGGGAAAAAGGCAGCGGGCTATATGAATGAAGGAAAACTCGTTCCGGATGATATCGTCATAGGCATATTGGGGGAACGGCTGCTGGCGGAGGATTGCGAAAAAGGGTTTGTGCTTGACGGTTTTCCGAGGACAAGGAAGCAGGCTGTGGCGCTTGAGGACATCCTGCGGGGAGAAAGAATGTCGCTCGATTTGGTTTTGAATCTTGAGACTCCCGAAGAAGTTCTGATACAGCGTCTTTCCGGGAGGACGCAGTGCGAGTCCTGTGGTGCGATATACCATGAAGAAAATATTCCGTCCCGGGATCCCGGGGTGTGTGACAAATGCGGCGGGAAGCTGTATCAGCGTGAAGATGACAGGAAAGAAGCAATAGAAGTCCGTCTTCGGGCTTACAGGGAAGAGACAGCGGAGTTGATTGATTTTTACAGTGAGGATGGGCTTCTCAAATCGGTGGATTCGGGGAAAGATGTGGAGACGGCGTTTAAGCAAATTGCAGCCGGATTAAAGGATGGGTAAAGAAGAACTCATAAAGGTGGAAGGAACAGTGACGGAACTTTTGCCCAGTACAATGTTTCGCGTTGAACTTGAGAATGGTCATAAGGTTCTGGCGCATATTTCGGGCAAGATGCGGATGCATTATATCCGGATACTTCCGGGGGACAAGGTTGCGTTGGAGCTATCTCCGTATGATTTAGCGAGAGGAAGAATTACTTATAGATACAAGTAGCAAGCTATCAGCTGTCAGCTATCAGCAAAAACTGAAAGCTGAGAGCCGAGGGCTGAAAGTTGAGGGCTATTTAATGAAGGTTCGCAGTTCTGTTAAGGCAATATGTGAGAAGTGCCGGGTGATAAAGCGCAAAGGCGTGGTCCGAGTTATCTGCCGTAACCCGCGCCATAAACAAAGGCAGGGATGAAACAGTGGACAGTAGACAGTGGTTAGTGTAGAAGTAGTTTATGTGCTGTTACTGATCACTGAGAACTAATCACTGAGCACTGCTTTTTGGGGGAGAGAAATAATGGCGAGAATTGTCGGGGTAGACCTTCCCAACAGTAAACGGGTTGAAATAGGTCTTACCTACATACATGGTGTTGGGCACACGACTTCGGGCAAGATACTCAAAAGTACCGGAGTTAATCCTGATACGAGAGTCAGCGATTTGACCGAAGAAGAGATAAGCAAGCTGGCAGCTGTGATACGGTCTGACTACATGGTGGAGGGAGATCTGCGGCGTGAGGTTACCGCGGGCATAAGAAGGTTAATGGACATAGGCAGTTACCGTGGGATCAGGCACAAACGCGGTTTACCTGTCCGCGGCCAGAGAACCAAAACCAATGCCAGAATGCGGAAAGGACCTCGTAAGGTTGTAGGGGCAAGGAAGCAGAAGATGCTTCTGCCGGGACAGAAGAAGTAAAAACAGTGATATGGTGGATAGTGGTCAGTAACTAATGGCTGGCTTTGCAGTATGTTTTGCCGGCGGCTGATCACTATTGTTAGGAGAAGATAGATGCAAAAGACTACGAGGAGAAAAGGGAAACCGGTCAAGAAGAAAAAGATTACCATTGAGGTGGTGAAGGGCATTGCCCACGTCAAAGCCACGTTCAATAATACGATAATTACAATAACGGACATGAAAGGTCATGTGCTATGCTGGTCGAGCTCCGGCACGGCGGGATTCAAAGGTTCCAGGAAAAGCACGCCTTTTGCGGCTCAGATAGCTGCCCGGTCCTCAGCTCAGGCGGCAAAGGAATACGGCATGAAGCAGGTAGACGTGTATGTTAAGGGACCCGGCGCGGGGCGGGAGGCAGCAATTAGGTCCTTGCAGGCTAGCGGTCTTGGAATAGCAATGATAAAGGATGTTACGCCGATACCTCATAATGGATGTCGTCCTCCGAAAAGAAGGAGGGTGTAATGAAGAATGCGGGGTGCGGAATATAGTAGGGCTTACGTGTAGTTGCAAAGCTCCGAAAGCTTTCGGAGCTCATGCCGCTGCATCCAGGATGACACAGGCTTCAGTGAGTATTACAGGAGAGAATAGACAATGGGTAGATATACGGGTGCCGTCTGCAGATTGTGCCGGCGGGAGAAAGAAAAGCTCTTTTTGAAAGGCAGCCGCTGCCTTACGGAGAAGTGTGCTTTGACGGCAAAGGATTATCCGCCAGGGAAAAGAGTCAGGTTTGTGCGCAAACTCTCCGGGTACGGAGTCAGGTTGAGGGAAAAGCAGAAAGCCCGCCGTATCTACGGTCTTATGGAGAAACAGTTCAGGCTCTATTTCGAAAGGGCAGAGCGTGTGAAGGGCGTTACGGGCGTGAAACTTCTGGAGTTGCTGGAAAGGCGGCTTGACAACGTCGTGTTCCGCATTGGATTTACCACCGGCCGGGCGCAGGCAAGACAGCTCGTCGGGCATGGGCATTTTCTCGTGAATGGGAAAAAAGTGGATATCCCGTCATATTCTGTTGAGATTGGAGATGAAATTCAGCCAAGGGAGAAGAGCCGCACTTTGGGGGTAATCAAAGAAGGACTGGAAGCGGGATCTCAGAGGGAAGTGCCTGCCTGGATTGAGGTTGATGAGAGCGGGCTGAAAGGAAAGGTACTGAGATTCCCTGTTCGCGACGAGATGCCGCCCATTCAAGAGCAGTTGATTGTAGAGTTGTATTCAAAGTAGAGGAGGAAAGCGATGCCAAAGTGGAGAGGGCTTGAAATGCCAGCCGCAGTTGCGCGTGATGAAAGCGTGCAGAAAGAGAATTATGGCAAGTTCATGATTGAGCCTTTTGAGCGCGGCTACGGTGTCACCCTCGGTAACTCACTGCGCCGGGCTTTGCTTTCTTCCCTTGAGGGAGGAGCAATAACCTCGGTGAGAATAGAGGGAGTCCCGCATGAATTTTCGACGATTGAAGGAGTGAGAGAAGATTGTTCTGAAATCATTCTGAATCTGAAGCAGGTAATATTGAAGGTTGAGGGTGGGTCTCCGAAGGTTATCCGGCTTGCCGTAAAGGGTGAAGGAGAGGTTACCGCGGCGGACATCAGTGCTGACAGCGGGGTTGAGGTTCTCAATCCGGACTTGCACATTGCCACTCTGGATAAAGGAGGGGAACTCAATATTGAGTTGGAGGTTGCAACCGGCAGGGGGTACGTTCCGGCTGAGATGAACAAGAAGGAAGAGCAGCCTATAGGTGTCATACCCGTTGACTCGAGTTTCTCGCCTGTGAGAAAAGCTAACTACACCGTTGAAGATATGCGCGTGGGTCAGAGGACGGATTACAACCGCCTCATTATTGAGATATGGACCGATGGAAGCCTAATTCCCGGCGATGCCCTGGAGCAGGCGGCGCGGACTTTGAGGAAGTATCTGTCAGTGTTTGTCACGCATGAGGAAGAGGAAGAAGAACTCGAGGAGGAATTGACTGAGGAAGAGAAGAAAAGACTTGAGTATCTCAACACACCTGTGAGTGATCTGGAACTTTCCGTGCGTTCGTATAACTGCCTGCAGGCGGCAGAGATAAAGACGATAAGAGACCTGGTCAGGAAGACTGAGCAGGACATGTTGAAGTACAGAAACTTCGGGAAGAAATCCTTGGACGAAATAAAAGAGATACTCGATGAAATGGATTTATCATTCGGGGAGAAATTAGAGGACGAGGAAAAGAATGAGGCATCGTAAGGAGCAAAAAAGACTTTTTCCCACCTTGGGACAGCACAAAGGACTGATGCTCAGTCTTGTTAAGGCTCTTTTCCAGCACGGAGAGATAAAAACAACGGATGCCAGGGCTAAGGAACTGAGGAAGCTGGCTGAGCATCTCATAACAGTTGCCGGAACCAATGATGTTCATTCAAGGAGGCAGGTTTTCGGAGTAGTCAGGGACAAAACAGTAACCCGAAGTATTTTTGATTCGATTGCTCCCCGTTTCGCTGAGAGAAAAGGAGGCTACACGCGTGCAGTTAAACTCGGCAGCCGGCGCGGGGACGGGGCATCTATGGTTCTTGTCAAACTACTTGAGTGACGGCGTCTGGTGTGTCCCGCCCAATTTCCTATAGCCTTTCCATAGCTTGAGTAGTGTGCTATGACCGCTTTTCAACTTCTGATAAAACCATCCGGACCTGACTGCAATCTTGACTGCACTTATTGTTTCTACAGACGGGTTGCAGGTCTCTTTCCTGAACACTCCGCACATCGAATGAGTGAGCAAATCCTAGAGGAGCTCGTAAGCCAGTATCTGGCATCCGGATTTCCCGCATCTGTCTTTAGCTGGCAGGGAGGGGAACCCACACTGTGCGGACTTTCGTTTTGCTACGGGGGATGCCAGAAGGACCGGATTGATTCAAGGGGAGAACCGGCTCCCATGACTTATTTCTGCTCAAGTTACAAGCGTTTCTTCTCCCACAGCCTTCCGAGGCTGAAAACCCTCGTTCTCCCGCTTGCTTCTCCTCTGGCTCGTTGACTTCTCCTTCGCTTTTCTTTCCTCTCTTCAGAAGCAAAAAGCGGCGAAAATCGATTTCTCTATTTTATTGACAGCGTATGCGTGATATGTTAACTTTACCGTGCAGACGGCGGCATGGCCAAGTGGTAAGGCAAGAGACTGCAAATCTCCGATCCGCGGTTCGAATCCGCGTGCCGCCTCCAGTTTTGAGGTTCGAAAGTGGGCCGGGATGGCGGAATTGGTAGACGCAGTGGACTTAAAATCCACTGAAGTTTTAACTTCGTGCCGGTTCAAGTCCGGCTCCCGGCACCATATAGGATGGGCGCATAGCTCAGTTGGTTAGAGTACCTGCTCGACAAGCAGGGGGTCAGTGGTTCAAGCCCACTTGCGCCCACCATTTTTTTGTAACTATTCGGTGGAGTGTGTTATTGCGGACATTCTGCTGAATGTCATTCTGAGCCCCGAATGATTTCGGGGTAAACTGTGCGAAGAATCTCTTTGTGGGGCATTAGTTTCGGGATTCCTTGCAATGACGGCGTTAAGCTTCATATTTGCATTTGTTTAGGGAGCGGAAGGGGAAATTCGGGTTGGGCAAAACTATTGTTGAAAAAATATTGAGTGAGCACAGCGGGAGAGATGTTCATGCCGGAGAGTTTATCGTAGCGGATATTGATTTGGTTTTTGCTCAGGACGGGACAGCTCCGCTGGCAATCGATGCATTCAATCAACTCGGGAAACGCAAGTTGTTTTCTCCCGAGCATAGCGCGTTCTTCATAGACCATGCTTCGCCGCCGGCTCGCAGAGAACTTGCGAATGACCATGTGAAAATACGGAAGTTTGCCAACGAGCACCTTGCGGCGCTTTTTGACATAGGTGAGGGAGTTTGTCATCAGGTAATGACCGAGAAGTTTACCTGCCCCGGCAATGTTTTGATTGGCGCTGATTCGCATACAGTTACCGGAGGAGCCGTGGGAGCCTTTGCCGTGGGTATGGGTTCGACCGACGTTGCGGCAGGATTGGCATACGGACGAAATTGGTTCAGGGTGCCTGAGACTTTCAAGATTCGACTCAGCGGGGCATTCGAGAAAGGAGTTTTCCCGAAAGATCTGATTTTGCACGTCATCGGGATGCTCGGTGCGGACGGCGCAAACTACAAATGCCTTGAATTTGCGGGAGAATCTCTGAAAGGTATGAGTGTTTCGGATAGAATGACTGTTGCCAATATGACGGTGGAAGCGGGTGCCAAGTGCGGGATTTTTCCTTCCGATGAGCAGACTCTAAGTTTTCTGAAGGAGCATGGCAGAGAGGATAAGTTCAGGAAATTAGAGAGCGACAGAGATGCTGAGTACGAAAAAGAAATCGAGGTTGACCTTTCGGTGCTGAAGCCGGTGGTTTCACTGCCTCACCGGGTTGACAAAGTTTTTCCGGTAGACGGGGATGAGTTAGAGAACATTAGAATTCACCAGGTGTTCATTGGCAGTTGCACCAATGGGCGGATTGAAGATTTGAGGGTTGCCGCATCTATTGTCAGGGGTAAGAAGAAATCAAGAGGAGTGCGGGTAATCGTGATTCCTGCATCGCGCCTCACTTTTGAGCAGGCGTTGGATGAGGGGATTCTCAAGATATTTAATGATTTCGGAGCTTCCATCAACAACCCCGGCTGCGGCCCGTGCTGCGGAGTCCATCAGGGAGTGCCCGGTGATGGAGAGAACGTTCTTTCCACCTCGAACAGGAATTTTAAGGGCAGGATGGGCAATCCTGAGGCTTTTGTCTATCTGTGTTCACCGGCGACTGCCGCTGTCTCGGCGATGACCGGAAAGATAACCGACCCGAGGAAAATATTGTGAACGCCGGAAAGGCATTTAAGTTTGGAGATGGTATCAGTACCGACCTCATCTGTCCGGGCAGGTACTATCACCTGCGTTCGAATCTGGAAGAGCTTGCGACTCATGTTCTTGAAGATGCCCGGGGCGAGTTTGCCGGTTCTGTGAAGAAAGGCGATTTTGTCGTTGCCGGAGCAAATTTCGGGCTTGGGTCAAGCCGGGAGCATGCCCCGCTAATAATCAAGATGGCGGGAGTATCGGCAGTTCTGGCGAAGTCATTTGCGAGAATCTTTTACCGGAACGCCGTTAATGTCGGGCTTCCCGTCATTATCTGTGACACGGAGAAAATAAATGATGGCGATGAGCTTTCGGTGGATTT
>JAUVJM010000036.1 GCA_030596585.1 bacterium | reverse complement strand
GAAGGAGAATCTCGTTGAAAATGCGAGACGTCTCGGAGAGATTCTTATCCCCGAACTGCAAAGGATAAGGAACAAGTATCCTGATGTGCTTGGATGCGTGCAGGGCAGGGGGCTTGTTGCCGGTATCTAGGTTATCAGAAAAGGGACGAAAGAACCGGATTCCGATACTGCACTGAAGATTAATGAGAAGTGTTTCCAGAAAGGACTTCTGATGTTTGCTCCCGTGGGGGTGGCTGGTGAGTGCATCAAGATGGCTCCTCCCCTTGTAATAAACGAGGAGGCGTTGAAAGAGGGAATCAGTGTTCTTGAAGAAGCCTGTGATGAAGTTTTAGGGTAACCGTTCACGGTTACGAATTATTGTTCGAGCTTGTCGAGAACCTATCTTCTCGATGCGCTTTTGCTTACTCGAAGAATAAACGGAGTTCACTCTTTAACCGTGAATCGTCAACCGTGAGCGGTTACGTTTTAGGATAGGGGGAGAGGCGATTTTGGATATTGTCCGGAGAATCAAAGAATTAACTCTGAATAGTGAATTTCGGGAAGATGTCGTTGATGTTTTGATGCGGATATGTTCAGTTGATACTTCGCCAAATCCCGACATTGCCGTTATGCGGGAGAGAGAGGGGGAAGTTTTTGATATACTCAGTCGAAAGCTGGGAGCTTTTTCCTTCCCCGGCGCCCGCATAGTTGAGAAAGAGATATCCCCTGAGATTGAAAGACATCCCGCTTATACCCAGCTCCACTTCACGAAAACAGCGCAAAGACCTTCCGGGCTTCCCGCGACTGAGGCATACAGGGGAAGATGCAACCTCTTGTACCTCGTTGACGGTGAATTTTCGGATGCCGGGCGCAACACGGCTGTTAACGCTCATATTGATGTGGTTGCACCTTTCTTCCCTCCGGAAAGGAAAGGGGAGTATATCTGCGGACGGGGGACTGCCGATGACAAAGGCAATATTGCCGTGATATATGGTGCTCTTTCTGTCATTGACAGGCTGGCAAGAGAAAAAGTCATAGGCTTGAAGAATAAGATTACGGCGATGCTGGTTATAGAAGAAGAACCCGGCGGAAATGGTTCCCTGAGTATTGCCGCTGACAGAGAACTGAAAGAGAGATATGATTCTGTTCTCATTCTTGAAACTGCCGGGAACAACGTCTATCCGGCAAACCGCGGCGCCGTGTGGTTCAAATGTGAGCTAAGCCTGCCGGGGTCTCGTGAAACCGTGAAGAGAGAAGGTAAAGTCTCTCTGCTTGAGAGTATTATCTTCGCTATCATCGAGATGCAGGTTGAGGGGGATAACATCAAAGCGGAATCGGACCATCCGTTGTTTCCCCATAAGCCCGTGCAGACGTGCAACGGAATGCTGGGTCCCTTTGGAGAGCATCCGTCCCGCATATGCGGTGAGGTTTCGTTTGTCCTTCGCGGTGTTAAGAATAGGGAGGAATTGTCGAAAGTGAAGAGCGCTGTCGATAGCGGGCTGGATGACTACATAAAGAAATATGGAGACAAGACAAAATCTATTGACCCTGCAACCGGCAGGAAGAAGGTTGACCGCCATGTTGACGTAGGATGTCTGAGCGAAGGAAACGTTGTTATTGACGTCCATGGGTCAACGGGACATATGGGGTCTATCATGGAGAACGATGCTGCCATTACCAAGTGGGCATACATTGCAAGAAAGATTCTTGAACTCAAGTTAAAGGACAAACTCAATTTCCGGATGGAACTCAAAGATTTTGATTCATCCGAAAACCTGATACTCGAGGGCGGGCAGGGATTTTTGCCGACTCACACGATAGGAGAAATCCAGGAGCGGATGCGCAATGCATGTGTTCGCGCTTTTCCTGCTTAGGGAAACCGGAACCATAGAATAGGGGTAAAATATTTGGTGAACTGTGTTTCATAGATACTCAGGTCTCGGCAGGCTCGAACACTAAGCTGTTTATTCTTCGAGTAAGCGGAAGCGCATCGAGAAGATGACTTCTCGACAAGCTCGAAGAGTAAGGCTTTACGCTGAAAGCTATTTTATTTTAGGCGGCGGTACTGGTTAGCCTGGTGCATGAAAGCTTCAAGGCGGGTCTTTGTGTTTGTCTGTTCCAAGCCGTCGTATGCCATCATGAGACAGGGGATGCCGTTGTGGTCTTCCTGGAACCTTTTGAAGATTGCGGTTGCGATCGTTCCGGGGAGGCAGGTAAAGGGCATCACGTTGATTACGCCCGATATTCCTTTGCGCACGTAGTCAGCGGATTTTCCGATGCTGAGAGCAGTTTCTCCGAACCATCCCGGCAGGTAACGTTCGCTGTTAGCCCAGATTTCGTTAATCGGCGGCTCGTGCGGATAGCGCAGGAAACCTTCTGCTTCCTTCGCGAGTTTTCTCTCATCATAGCGCTGGACAAGGTTTGTTGCGGAAGCCGACACGAAGTCTCTATAGCGTCTCGTGAGAAGGCTGTAGGCTTTCAGAGTCCGGTTTATATGAAAGAACCACTCTCCAAGCGGCGCAAGCCATACTTCTCCTCCGAGACTTTCAATTTCGCGCACGATTCCGTCGTTGCTGAATTCGTTTGACCTTACGAACATTTCTCCGACTATTCCGATGATAGGTTTCTGTCCATTCCCGTTTGTCTCAATCTTCCTGAAAGCGTCAACCGACTTTCTGAGAGCCAGATGCGGGCTTCTTTTTTCTTCAATTGCTTTCAGCACCAAGGACAGACATTTCTTGTATGCGCTGTCTGTTTCACCTGTGGCTGCCTCATATGGGCGGGTTTGTCTCGACATCTTGCTTAGAATGTCAATGGCTACGATTCCTCTCCATGTGTTTCTGAACGTATTTTTGCCGTAGCCTTTCACTTCTTCCTGGAGATTATGTGCCTGGTTCGGGGAAATAATCGGGACTTTCTCGAGCCCGAGTTCGTCCAGAACCATTCGCTGGAGTTTGTTATACTGCCCAAAACGGCAGGGTCCGCTTGTTGAAGGCATGAAAAAGGCCGCCCGCTCCGGATCAAAATCATCCCGCTTCGTTATGCGGACCATGTCCCCTGTTGTGAGAATGCAGGGGTAGCACTCTTTGCCGGAGGTGAAATTCCTGCCCAGTCTCAGGGTTTCTTCGTTTGATTCGGGGAATACCTCAGCTTTTGTCCCCTGTGCTTTGAGAGCGGCCTGGAGTGCAAAGGATCCATCTCCCATGTAGGGGATATATATAGTGCGGTCGAGTTTTTTCCCGGTGGAGTGTACATAGGCCTTTCGTTTTTTTGGAGGGGGAGGTTTTCGGCGGTTTTTCACGTTCTCAAGACTGTCCAGGAAAGCCTCGCATCTGGTTATAGCGCCCACGTCGGCGCTATGCTCATCAACTTCGATTTCAAGGTATGGTTTCCCCGTCATCTTTTCACGGAAAAACCGCGTGATGAAGGAGTCAGGCCCGCAGCCGAAATTGGTTATGTAGAGGCACTCGAGGTGTTCATCCTTTCGGATTATCTCTGCGGCGCTCAGGATTTTCTGGCCGTAACGCCAGTACATATCAGGCCATTCTTCTGAAAGGTCAATTGTGTCGAGCGGCAGATAATCCATCGGAATCGGGAAAGCGCCAAGGTCGCGCAGTTTTCGCGGCAGGTTAAGATTGATTCCGTTGTCACAGCCGTTGTACGGACGGGAGACGATTACAACCGGTATTCTGTCAGGAGGCAGGGAGTTGAGAATTTCCTTCCCGCGTTTGCGCAGTCTCTCGTAGAAATCTGCCTGTGCTTTCCATGCGGCTGAAATTGCACGGCTCAAATCCTTTCCCTCTTTGTTCAGTTCTTTCCCGAACCGCATTAACATTTTCGCCGCTGTGGGTTTGCCCCACCCGAAAGCAATCGTGGGTTTGAGAACCTTCACCCCGTATTTTTCGAAATCTATCGCGGACATTGCAATATACGGGAATGCCTGAACGTAAGGACAATTGAAGCTCTGAGTCATACTAACATTTGACTGCCTCATATTTACAATCATTGGCAAGAAGATGTAGTCAACGTTCTTCTCAAGCAGGTCCATGATGTGCCCATGGGCAACTTTTACGGGGAAGCACGTCTCGGCTACAACTTTTTCAAGACCTTTTTGGATTGTGGTCTTATTGGTCTTCCGCGATAGAATCACTTCGAATCCCAGTTCCGTAAAGAACGCTTTCCAGAAAGGAAACAGTTCATGGAAAATTAGGGCATAGGGAATGCCTACCCTGGGAGCTTGCTTGGGGTTTTCTCCCTTGGGGGTTGCCGTGGAATAGGATTCCAGCAGCAGTTTTTCTCTTTCCGCGAAGCAATCGGGTATACCCTCGAGTTCTTTTTTTCTCTCCTTATCCACATTATATTTCTCGCACCTGCTTCCGTAGTAAAGCGGCTTACTGCCCTCAATAATAACCTCTCTTATCTCGCAGTGGTTAGGGCAGTCAGGACATTCAAAAGAGCGGAGTTCATACTGCGTGTTTGTTACTTTCTCCCATCCTTTGAATTTAGTCCCATTCCAGCCCGAAGCTCTTTCTCTGGCAACAAGCGCTACTCCGATTGCGCCGGTAACGTCGTTGTTCGGCGGGACCGTCACTCTTTTCCCCAGAACTTTTTCGAAAGCGGCTACCACGCCCCGGTTGAAAGCTACCGCTCCCTGGAAAAAGATATTTTTACCGATGCGTCTCTTGCCGACGACTCTGTTCAGGTAGTTGTAAACGATGGAGTAACTCAAGCCTGCAACGAGGTCTTCTTTTTTTGCCATAGCCTGCTGGTGGTGGACAAGGTCGGACTCCATGAATACTGTACAGCGCTCGCCCAGGCGAACAGGAGAACCGGATGAGAGTGCGAGGTCTCCGAACTCTTTTTCTATCTTGATGGAAAGTCTTTCAGCCTGTTCTTCGAGAAAGGAGCCGGTCCCGGCAGCGCAGACCTTGTTCATTTCAAAGTCCACTACTGCAGTGTCTTCGATGCTGATGAATTTTGAATCCTGACCGCCAATTTCAAAAATTGTATCCACAGTCGGGTCTATGCGGACTGATGCTCTTGCCTGTGCCGTTATCTCGTTCTTGATGACGTCCGCTCCGACAAAGTCTCCGATTAAATATCTTCCTGAACCTGTTGTGCCCACGCCTGCGACCTCAACCAAATCGGCGATTTCAGCCCCTACTTCCTTTATTCCCCGGCGGACAGCTTCAATAGGGCGGCCGGCAGTCATAAGGTAGCGGCGGGCAAGCAGGTCGCCGTTTTCGTTAATCGCCACGACGTTGGTGCTTATCGAGCCGACGTCTATCCCAAGATAACCCTTCACCCTGTTTCTCTCCGGTCTGAGGCCTGAAGTCTGAGCTCTGAGGTCTGAGGTCTGAGGTCTGAGGTCTGAAGTCTGTGGTTTGTGGTCTGTCAAAGGCGGCAGCCCTTCATCCTCGTATTCGTGGTTTCTTAGGTATTCTTTGAGGTTCCCCAAATCCGGAGATTTGCCTGCTTTGTCTCTGCACAGGATTGCGGCGCCGATTGCTCCCATTGATGCATTATACTTAGGTATGATGAGTTCGTTCCCTTTCAACTGCAGGATTTCTCTGAAGGCGCGGACCATTCCTTCATTGGCGGCAACTCCTCCCTGAAATATCACCGGGGGCACGAAAAGTTTTCCCTTGCAGATGGTGCTTTTAAAGTTGCGGGCTAAGGCAAAGCACAACCCGGCGACGATGTCGTAGTCAGGAGCGCCTTCCTGTTGAAGATGAATCATGTCAGTTTTGGCAAATACGCTGCACCTTCCTGCGATTCTTGGAGGTTTTTTTGACCTGAGGGCAAGTTCGCCGAATTCGTTCTCAATGGAGACTCCGAGGCGAACTGCTTGCTGGTCAAGGAAAGAACCTGTGCCCGCCGCACAGATGGTGTTCATGGCAAAGTCTTCTACTACCATTGCCTGAGCCCTGTCATCATAGCGAAGGAGTATTATCTTCGAATCTTCCCCGCCGATGTCGATCGCAGTTCGCACCTCCGGATAAAAATGCTCGACGCTTTTTGCCTGTGCAATTACTTCGTTGACAAAGCTGCCCTCAAGAAGCCTGGCAATCAATTTCCCTCCGGAGCCGGTGGTTCCCACTCCCCGGATGGCGTCAGCAGGTATTGACCTGAGCATTCTTTCGAGGACGCCAACCAATGTCGCAATGGGGTCAGCCTTTATCCGGGTGTAGTCATTGGCGGCTACTTCCCCGTCATTCATCAGCACCGTATTGACGCTGACCGACCCCGCGTCAATGCCTAAATAGTATCTCGTGTTGCTCATTATATGCTCACCGTCTCTTCCACACTGTTCCCTCGGGGGTGTCCTGAATGCGGAGGAATTCGCTCAATTTAATCCTGATTCTGTCTGCTTTTTGCCAATCCTGCTTACTGCGTGCAAGTTCTCTCTGGATTACGAGTTCTTCAATCTCCGAATCACACAGATTTTCTCCGAGACTTAATAGTTTTTCTATCTCTTCGTCACTCATAGGCTTGCGGACATCGGTCTCATCCCGTTTTGTCTGTAGGTGCTGCACTTCATCCGTTACAGGCACGCCAAGAACTTTGCGCAGCCTTACAAATTCATCAACTACCCCGGCGAAATCAGCTCCTTTGGTGCGGCCATTGTCTATTTCGGTGTTGATATGCCGGACCCAGTCAAAAATTACACCGAGGGCTCCCGGGGTGTTGAAATCATTATCCATGTGGTTTTCGAATTCCTTAAGGAACTTGCTGCTTTTTCCCTGTGCCGGGGAATCAAGTTCCTCTCTCAGGTTTCTGAGTTTTCTGTCACATTCCTTCAATCTTTCAAGTTTTTTCACGGATTTCTTTAGCTCATCGTCGCTGAAGTCTATGGGATGGCGGTAGTGAGTCGAAATTAGGAAAAGCCTTACCGCCGCCGGGTCATACTTCTCGAAAATCTCCTTCAGAGTGAAAAAATTCCCGAGGGACTTGGACATTTTCTCCCTGTTAATTGTTACAAATCCATTGTGAAGCCAATATCGGGCGAACGGCTTTCCGGTATAGCTTTCCGACTGCGCAATCTCGTTCTCGTGATGCGGGAATATGAGATCCTGTCCGCCGCCGTGTATGTCAAAACTCTCGCCGAGGTGTTTGATGCTCATTGCCGAACATTCAATGTGCCACCCGGGTCTGCCTTCTCCCCACGGACTTTCCCACGATGGTTCTTCTTCCTTTGCTTTCTTCCACAGGACAAAATCGAGCGGATGACGTTTTCGCTCATCCACGTCTACGCGTGCTCCGGGTCTCATCTCATCAAGTTTCCTGCCCGAGAGCTTTCCGTATGAGGGAAATTTCTCGACGGAGAAAAACACGTCTCCTCCCGCTGTGTATGCACAGCCCTTTTTTATAAGCGCCTCTACAAGCTCAATCATCTCTGAGATATGTTCTGTAGCTTTTGGGAAGAGGGTTGCTCTTTTAATTGAGAGTTTATCCATATACCTGAAGTATTCCTGTATATATTTCTCGGCTATGAACCTGGCGGCTTCCTTCAAGGTTATCTCTTTCCCCTCTGAATGGTACAGCTCTTCCTTATGAGTACGTGCTTTCGCAATTATCTTGTCGTCTATATCGGTGAAGTTCTGAATGTGTTCTACCCTGCAGCCTTTGTATTCAAGGTAGCGGCGAACCATATCAAAACTGACGTATGCCCTCGCGTGTCCCAGATGGCAGTCGTCATATACCGTCACTCCACAAACGTACATTCCGACGGTTTTCCCTTCGGCAGGGATGAAGAGTTCCTTCCCTTTTTTAAGTGTGTTGTATACCCTGAGATTCATTATGACTCATTACTGTCTGGCAAGGATGACTTCCACTTGCCCATACTTGTCTCGATGTCGTCAATTTCCTTCTGCAGTTTTTCAAGTCTCTCCGCCAGCGGGTCGGGGAGATTCGTATGGTCGAGGCTGATGCCCGGGATTCGTTTCCCGGCTCTTTTCGTGATACGACCGGGTATGCCGACCACGGTTGAATCCGGCGGAACGGATTTTATGACCACTGCGTTTGCTCCGATGAGAACATTGTCGCCGACAGTAATGTTTCCGAGGATTTTGGCTCCCGTTCCCACCACAACGTTATTCCCCAGTGTAGGGTGCCGTTTTCCTCTCTCCTTACCCGTTCCCCCAAGGGTTACTCCCTGAAAGAGGGTGACGTTATCTCCGATAATGGTTGTCTCGCCGACGACCACACCCATGCCGTGGTCAATAAAAAAGCTTTTGCCTATCCTGGCAGCGGGATGAATCTCAATTCCGGTAACTGCTCTTGAGACCTGCGATATCAATCTTGGCAGGAAAGGTATGTGCCAGCGGTAGAGCCGATGGGCAACTCTGTGGCTGGCTATTGCATGGAATCCGGGATAGGTGAGGATGACCTCCAACACGCCGGTTGCTGCCGGATCCCGTTCCAGAGCTGCTTTAAGGTCTGCAAACATTCCCATAGGTTTTTTCTTACCACTTAGAACTCGGTGACATAAATTCCTGTCATTGCCCGGCTTGACCGGGCAATCCAGAATCCATAGTTACAGTCTGGATTCCCGCTGCAGTTTACCCCGTACTCGATGCGGGGCGGGAATGACAAACAAAATGTATCAAGAACTAATATCACAGAGCATTATGACTGTCTTCTACGAGTTCATCAGCATGCGAATCAATCTGGCGAGAGTAGACTTGAGCTCGGGACGGTGCACAATCATGTCCAACATTCCGTGCTCAAGGAGAAACTCGCCCGTTTGGAAACCGGGCGGAAGCTCTTGCTGGATTGTCTGTTTGATAACCCGTGGTCCCGCGAAGCCGATCAGGGCTTTAGGTTCAGCAATGATGATGTCTCCAAGGGATGCAAAGCTCGCTGACACTCCTCCCGTAGTTGGGTTTGTGAGAACTGCGATATAGGGAAGTCCGTCCTCGGCAAACAGTCCCAGCGCCGCGCTTGTTTTCGGCATCTGCATAAGCGAGAGAATTCCCTCCTGCATACGGGCTCCTCCCGAACTGCATATGGTGATAAAGGGCAGCTTTTTTTCTCTGGCTTTCTCAATGGCGCGGCAGATTTTCTCCCCTACTACCGAAGCCATACTGCCTCCCATAAACCCAAAATCCAGAGCTCCTACTACCACGGGCATTCCCTCAATTTGCATTTCCACTGTAACAACAGCTTCTGTAAGTCCTGTTTTCTTCTGAGCTTCTGCCAGTCTTTCTGCGTATGGTTTAGTGTCGCTGAATCTCAACGGGTCGGTCGGCATGATATCCCTGTCGTATTCCACGAAGTTGTCATCATCCGCAAGCATCCTTATGCGTTCCCACGCTCCCATCCGGAAGTGATAATCGCACTCCGGGCATACCCTGAAATTCTCCTCCAGCTTCTTATTATATACGATTTCGCCGCAGGACTCGCATTTCGTCCACAAACCGTCGGGCATGTCCTTTTTCTTAGGAGTCAGTATGGTATATTTGGGTTTTCTAAACCAGACCATTTTAAAACTCAGTGCTCATCTGCGTAATTACAAATGAAAAGAGCGCAGCCGGCAATTACCACCTGCGCCTTTTCTCCCGCTTTAGGGCAAGCTTTTAATATCAGCTCGCTTCCAGAAGTTCCTTTGCTTTATCAACGGCACTGCTTGCATCAGGCGCATAACCGTCAGCTTTGATTTCGTCTGCGTAACTCTGGGTCACAGGCGCACCGCCAATCATCGTTTTTACCTTTGCAGTCAAGTTTGCTTCTTCAAGAGCTTTCACGATTTCTGCCATCCCCGGCATGGTCGTCGTTAGCAGTGCCGACATGGCAATTACCTGAGAGCCGCTTTTTGCGGCTTCCACGAATTTCTCGGCCGGGACATCGATGCCGAGGTCATCAATCTCAAAACCTGCCCCCTTCAGCATCATGACTACCAGGTTCTTGCCTATGTCGTGAAGGTCGCCTTTGACTGTCCCGACAGCTATCTTGCCGACAGGCTTCACGCCGCTTTCAGCCAGCAACGGCTGTAGAATGTCCATCCCCGCATGCATTGCTCTTGCGGCAATGAGGACCTCAGGGACGTAAAATTCGTTTGCCTTAAACCTTTTGCCGACGATAGCCATTCCTGCAATCAATCCCTGATTGAGTATTTCCGGAACTGGTACCCCTTCGTTGACCGCAGCTTGTGTGAGTTCCTTCACCTGCGGCGCTTTTCCGCCTATCAGGCTTTCCTTAAGTTCCTCTAAATTTGTCACTTTTTTTCTCCCGGTTTGTTGTGCCGGAAAGGCTATCACACAACGAGTTTCCGTGTCAAGGGAATTTTGCCATTTTTCGACGACCCCACGGCGTTTTTTTCTTCCTTGACACAGGCCGAAGCGGGGTTTAACATTTGTAAGTTCAGTCAACCAAGTTTATTCTTTGAGTAAGCAAAAGCGTATCGAGAAGATAAGGTCTCGACAGGCTCGAACAATAATCCTTTACGGGGTTTACTAACCGCTGGTTACCTGTATTCAATGATGAGCAATTTACGTATAGTTATTCCGGTTCTCGCGGCCTTATTGTGTATGGTTCAGGTCAGTTCTGCCGTTGAAGGAAATGAGCACAGCGGTTTGCACGAAGCTGAGCACAATCACAACACACCCCACTCACACGAAGATCATCATCACCACGGGCACAGTCATAAAGCCTCGGCAGAGGAGTTGGCTGAGCTTCGTGTGGGAGAGATAGTTTTCAGCATCGTTTTCTGCCTGTGTGTTGCGCTAATCATTTATGTGATAGTGAAGAGGAGGTGGGCGTAAGGGCTTGCGCAAGAATAAGATTGTCATTGCCGGGAGCGAAGTTCGCGGCGGAGTAAAATTATTTGTCGGCATGCTCTCGGCTGTTGAAGAACTCTTCGCGGAGGTGGAAAAACAGCTCGTCCGGCACTTCGGGGAAATTGATTTTGGAAGTGAACCGGTTCCGTTCACGCACACGAACCATTACGAGAAGGAAATGGGGAATGGGCTGTTGAGAAGGTTTGTCTCCTTCAGGGAATTGGTAGATGCAGGAAGTCTCGCGGAGATGAAGATATTTACCCGCCGGATTGAGGAGCAGTTTGCCGGTGCCTCCGGCAATCGCAGGATAAATATTGACCCGGGATACATCAGCGGCGCCAAAGTTGTCCTTGCCACGATGAAGAACTATGACCACCGCGTTTATCTGAAAGAAGGAATCTATGCGGAAGTAACACTCCATTACAGAGGCGGCAGTTTCATGGCGTGGGACTGGACATATCCCGATTATAGGACACAAAAGTATATCGGGATGTTCAACAAGATACGCG
>JAUVJM010000121.1 GCA_030596585.1 bacterium | reverse complement strand
TAATACCATAAACCAAAACTGCGATTTCATCCACCTTTTTTTCTACCCGCTCCGGTAATTTAGCCGGAAGGATGTGTTCACTCATCCCCGATTCATACTTGGCGCGGTAATCATAGAAACCTGTCCTGGGAATAATCTCAATCACAGGCAAAACCTGCACTTTTGCATTCCCCAGCAAGCTAACCGTTATCTCCCGTCCCGGTATATATTTTTCTATCAGGATGCGATCGTCACACTCAAACGCCGAATGTAAAGCACTCTCAAGCCCGCTTCGGTCACTGACAATGGAAATCCCTATTGCCGAACCTCCCGAACAAGGTTTAACCACAACGGGAAAACCTAGAGCAGAAGCTCCGTCTTCTGCGTTCACCTCTTCAGCCACCAGAATGAAGGGCGGCGTAGATATGCCGCTTGAGTTCAACAACTGTTTTGCCACGTACTTGTTGAAACACATTGCGCTCGCCGCAACTCCCGAACCCGTATAGGGAATGGAACGTTTTTCAAGAAAACTCTGTATTCCCCCATCTTCGCCATAGCGGCCATGCAGAGCAATAAAAGCAATGTCTATCGGATTCTTCCTTAAAACCTCCTCTAATACAGTCCCTTCCTCATCAACCACATCTATTCCAACCGCCTTTAACTTCTCCTCCCCGAGAGCTTTGAGGACAGCGCTGCCTGAAACAAGAGATACCTCACGCTCATTCGACACGCCCCCCATCATCACGCCTACTCTTTTACCATCAATCCCCAACAACTCTTATCTCCCTCTCCAGTTCGATTCCACAGTGTCTCAACACCTCTGCCTCTATCATCTCCATCAAAGCAAGAATGTCCGACGCCTTTGCTTTGCCCGCGTTCACGATGAAATTCGCGTGCTTCGCCGATACCTCAGCATCACCGATTCTTGTCCCTGCCAGCCCTGCCGATTCGATCAGCTCACCGGCAGACTTCCCTTCCGGATTTCTGAATATGCACCCGGCGCTCGGACTCTCCAAAGGCTGGGTATCTCTTCGACGATTGCGAATCCCGGCAATTCTTCTTCTTATGTCACCTGCATCCCCGCTTTCCAACTCAATCTCGACCTCAACAACAACCATCCCGGGAGATAAACAACAGCTTCTATGAGTAAATCTCAATTCTCTTTCTGATATCCACCGCATGTTTAGCCGGGAGTCAAGGACTTTCACCTTTCTCACAATTCCGCCAATTTCTCCGCTCCGTCCACCCGCATTCGTAACCACTGCCCCGCCAACAGTCCCGGGAATTCCTGCTGCAAACTCCAGCCCGGAAAGCTCCAAATCCACCGCTTTCACGAGAACTCTCTCCATGCCCACTCCTGCTCCCGCCCTAACGCAGCTTCCCTCTACGGTCAAGCCCGCAAAAGCTTTCAGGCTTATTATCGCCCCCCTGAAACCACCGTCCTTGATAAGCACATTCGTCCCATTCCCGAAAACAGTCCAGTCCACCCCCTTTTGCTGAAGAAAACCGATAAGCCTGATAAGATCTTCGACATCCACAGGCTCAACCCAGAAATCAGCGGGCCCGCCAATTTTGAAGGACGTGTGTCTGCTGAGAGGCTCTCCTGACCTTACTCCTCCCCTTGCAACTTTTCTCAATTGTGACTCAACCTCAGACATCAGACCTCAGACTTTTCAGAATAGGTTCTATAATCTCATTGATGTTGCCCGCTCCAAGAATAAGAAGCAGATCGCCGCTTTTTACATTCTTCCCTATGCGGCCCACGACATCCCACATATCCGGTACGTAACAGGCGCGAGAATGCCCGTTTGCTTCAGCCGCTCTGACTATTTGCTCCGAGGATACGTTTTGAATAGGAGACTCTCCTGCTCCATAAATATCCGTTACAACAAGAATGTCAGCATCCCCGAAAGCCTTCCCCAAATTCACGGCAAGCTTTGCCGTTCTGGAATATCGGTGCGGCTGGAATACAGCAACAATTCTTCTTCCTGACTTCTTCGCCGCTCTCAGCGCTGCCCTTATCTCCGTGGGATGGTGACCGTAATCTTCTACAACAAGCACCCCGTTTGCCTCACCTCTTGTCTGGAACCTGCGGTCCGCCCCGCGATAGCAGGAAAGCACTTCTCTCACCACATTAAACTTTACACCTATTGCCCTGGCTACGGCAATCGCCGCCAGTGCATTGTAAACATTATATTTTCCGGGAACGCAAAGCTTAATCTCGCCAAGCCTTTTGCCTCTGAACATAACCGAAAAGGAAGACTTTCCAAATCCCTCCCTGATATCCTGTCCCCTTAACGTACAATCCTCTCCCATGCCATACACGACAGATTTAGAGCACGATTTCCCCAGTCTCCGGAGTAACTTCAAATTGTTGGGATGATCAGAGAAGAAAACCTTTCCTCCTCCCGAACAAACCGTCTCCGAGAAACTCTCAAACGCATCCATCAGAGAACCGGTGTCTCCGTAATAATCAAGATGGTCATCGTCAATATTGGTTACAACAGCAAACCGTGGCGAGAGAGTGAGAAACGAACCGTCACTCTCATCCGCTTCCGCAACAAGATATTCCCCCTTGCCCACACAAGCATTACCCCCAATCTCACTCAAATCCCCTCCTATCAAAACAGTAGGGTCAAGACCTGCAGCTATTAGAATGAGAGTTACCATAGATGCGGTTGTTGTCTTTCCATGAGTGCCGGTTATGGCAATACCTGTCTTTTCCTTCATCATCTCCGCCAGAATCCAGCTTCTCGGAAAACATGGAATGCCCATCTTCATGGCAAACCTTAACTCGGTATTTTCGAAAGATATAGCTGAAGAAAAAATGACCAGTTGAGCTCCGGCCGAATTATTCCGCCGGTGACCAATATGGATTCTCGCTCCCGACCCGGCAAGTCTCCTTGTTACTTCGCTCTCAGCCACATCCGACCCACTGACGGAATATCCCAGCCCAAGAAGAACATGAGCTATCCCGCTCATGCCGGCTCCCCCAATCCCCACAAGATGTATTCTTTTTATTCTCTCAAGCATCTCATTCTTTCTACTATCAGTTTTGCGGCCTCGGGTTTACCCAGTCTTCTGCTGGCAAGACTAAGCTCCCTTCTCCTATCCCCATCACGCATTAATCCCACCATGCAATCATGCAATCTCTTTCCTGTAAGTTCACTATCCAGAACCAGTTCCCCCGCTCCTCTCTCACAGACCCAGCGCGCGTTATGCTCCTGATGATTGGCACTAGCCCACGGATACGGAACATAGATTGCAGGCAAGCCGCGCGCCGTGAGCTCAGCAATAGTACTGCCGCCGGCTCTGCAGACAACTAAATCTGCTGCCCCGTATACGTCCTCCATATTTTCAATAAAGGGAGATACATAGGCCGGTATCTCTTTTGACTCGTATGCCTCCAGTATCCGCACGTAATCGTCTCTCCCCGTGATATGAACAATCTGCCACGATTCCAGCAAACCCGCTTCTGAAGGGCTGTCTTTGATATCCTTTAGAATCTTCGACACCGCTTCGTTTATCCTCCGGGCGCCACGACTGCCTCCAAACACAACCAGATTCAGCTTTCCTGCGTTAAGCCCCAATTTCCCGGCACTCGCAGTTCTGTCTGCCTCG
>JAUVJM010000140.1 GCA_030596585.1 bacterium | reverse complement strand
CGGTGCAGAGAAAAGGAGAGGTTATGAAGCACTTAGTTTTTTGCGGCGGGCTGGTTATTTTGTTGTCCTCAGTGGCGCAGGGAGCTTCTTTTCAGGCTCCTTCAATCGGGGCAGAGGCTACAGGTATGATGGGAGCCTATGTGGCAGTTGTTGACGACCCCCTGGCTGTATACTGGAACCCGGCAGGATTGTCGCAGGTGGATGGGAAGCAGGTCATTGCCGGCAGTACGCTCGTGAAAGGCTATGCCAGTTATGAAATACCCCTCGGGCTGGAGGAGGATAATAATCCCGAGTGGCAGCCAATTCCCCATCTGGCATTTTCCATGCCCGTGAATAATACCCTGGCGTGGGGTATTGGACTCTATACACCCTTTGGGCTTAAGCAGAAGTGGGATGACGAGAGCGTATATAAGTACAATTCTCAGGAATCGGAGATAAGTCTTACCAAACTGCATGCAGGTGTTTCACTGAAGCTCAATGAGGATTTTGCCGCTGGCGCTGGATTGGGACGGGATTGGGGAAACATTGAGACGAGAAGCATAAGCCTGTTGTCCTATTTTCCCCCGGACCCCGTGCCGTATCCCGCAGAAGTTGACCTGAGTGCAGACGGGGAGGATTTCTCGGGTAACATAGGTTTCCAGTGGTCTCCGGCGGAGGATTGGTGCATTGGTGGTGTCTGGAGGAGTGAGACTGAGGTTGATTTTGATGGAACAATCACCCTGACGAGCGGCGTTTATCCTGGAGAGACCCGGGATTTCGGCATGGAATTCACCTTCCCGCAAACCGCTTCAGTCGGAGCCTGTTATGTGGGAGTTGAAGACTGGCTTTTTGCCGCTCAGGTGGATTGGACAGGGTGGTCATCGGTAGATACACTGGTTCAAAAGCTGGATAGTCCGGTTTCATTTTATAATATGGCGGACCCCACGGCTCCTGTTGTAACTGATGAAATGGTGCTCGAGCGAAACTGGAAGGATACCTACTCTTTCCGTCTTGGAACGGAGTATAAGCTCAATCCTGATTTGGCTTTGAGAGCGGGTTATATGTGGGATCCTTCTCCTATCCCGGGGGAAACACTGGACCCTATGATGTTTGACACCTCTGTCCACCGTTTCTCGGTGGGAGTTGGATATACCGTAGGGGATTGGAAAATAGACGGTGCCTATATATATTCGAGGGGCGTGACTTTGGAGGCGGATGAGAGCATAAACCCGTTCCCCACAGATGGAGACTATGACTGCAAATCCCATGTAGCGGAAATCACCCTCACCTATCGCTTCTGATGGGTTGTCGGGCAATTCTATTGTTCGGCAACTCCTGCGTCAGTGCTTGGCGGACTCTGATAACAGTTTGGCTGTCTGAAGTACTACACACAATTTGTAGTTGCAAAGTTTACTTTTCCCCCGCTCCCGCGAGGACAGTCCTGGCAGAGCAAGCTCTGCAACTACAACTGAAATGTGCTTCTGATAGCTAAACTGCTACGGACTTTGTATTGTTGTGAATTCTGCATTTTGCGGTAATACGGGAGAAAGAAAGAATGAGTAGATTAGAAGTCGGAAACTTGCCGGGGACTGATGACCATCCGTACATAGGGAAGAAATTTCTGAAAACCAAGGGCATACAGTCGCTGGAAAAGAGAATACTCAACAGGGCAAACAAAGACAGGCGTTACAGAGGGGACGCGGTTGTTACGACGTACTATCTCACGTGCGTGCCCGAGAAAGGCCGGGCTATTTTTTCAGCGCTGGATCGCGCGGTTGAGATGATGCTGGTTCACGCAACAACTGAGAACTGGCCCGGAGCAGGTAAAGAGCCGCCCGGATACAAGGAACATATGTCCCGGATTAAGTCGATAAAGTTTCTGGAAGCAAGCCGCAGGGTGGAATCTGCGCTGATAAAGATAGCAACTCCTCTTGAATTTTTTGACAAAGGGAAGTTTCCTCTTGCACAGCTGCGGATGGCAACCCAGTCAGAACCTTTCAATGCTTTCATCGGGTTCAGCGCAAGGGTTGTAGATTACGATTTCCCCGAGGGATTCAAGAAGAAGTTCCCTCGCCGGCTCTGGCCGCATAGCAGAGTAAGGGAATACCTGAAAGTGGATAAGGACGAACCGATAATAGGAACCATTGTCAAGCCCAAGTGGCTGCCGGCGAGACTTTTTGCCGAAAGCGTAACCACTGCCGCGATTGCCGGAGCGCTGTTCATAAAATCCGATGAGAATCTTCACCTGAGCAAACGGGAATTGGCAGTGTATGTCAGGACGACTGTTAGGATGCTGCGTGAAAATGGTTTTGACTTGTCCCCTAAACCGGGGGCGAGAAAGAAAAGAATTCTCTTTGCGCCTCACATAACCGCAAATCCGTCCGACATTCTTGACTATGCCAAAATTGCGGTGGACAACGGGGCAAACGCTCTTATGTTTTCACCCCACTTCGGAGGAGATTTCGGGGCCATAAGAGAAATCTATGAAATGGGTAGAAAGTACCGCGTGCCGGTCTATGCTCACACCGCGGGAATGAACAGGTATTGTGGAGACCCTGCCTATAGCTGCGGCGATGACCCGAGAGTAGGCTACCTTCTTGCGGCTCTTTCGGGAGCTGCCTTTATGCAATTGCCGGGAGTCGGGAGCTATATACGGCCGACGGATGTTGAGAAGAAACCGATTATCGAAAGACTCAGGAAGGACGGTTTGGAAGGGAACAGCGGCATGACGCTCGTAATTGCGGGAGGATTGAGTCCTGAGAATATTGGCAGGAACATCAGGTCTCTGGGAGCCGAGGGCAGGATGTTTCTGGCTGGGACTTCTGTTTTTCACCATCCGGATGGAATAAGGGCGG
>JAUVJM010000086.1 GCA_030596585.1 bacterium | reverse complement strand
TCTGCCTACAACATATCCATCTCTCAGATTATTGCCAAGTTGTCTTCTGAAAACACCGATTCTACCTCGGGACATCTGAAAGAGGGATATAAAGATTATCTGGTAAGAGTCAAGGGGAAATTCGAGAAGGTGGAGGAACTGGAAAAGATAGTTCTGACTACGAGAGACGGAGTGCCTGTCTATCTGGGCGATGTGGCTAAGGTCTATGATACTCACAGCGAGCGGGCGCTTTACAGCCGCACAAATTTGGAGACCAGTGTAGGGATAATGTTGATGAAACAGGCGGGAACGAATACCGTCCAGGTGTCGAGGAGAGTGTGGGAGAAAGTCAGGGAGATAGAGAAACGTCTGCCTGAAGGGGTGGTGATCAGAACCGGGTTTGACCAGGCGGAGTATATCAATAAGTCCATCGGGAATCTCGGAGGTAATGCTTTCTGGGGAGGAATTCTTGCTATTCTCATTCTTTTCTTTTTCCTAAGACATATCCGCCCTCTGGTCATTATCGCACTCGCCATTCCCATTTCTCTCCTGGCGGCATTTATTCCCATCTATTTCAGTGATATGACTCTGAACATGATGTCCCTGGGCGGGCTGGCTTTAGCCATTGGGATGCTCCTGGATAACTCCATCGTGGTTTTGGAGAATGTCTTCAGGCGGATGCAGGAAGAAAGGGAAACCCGGACGGAAGCGGCTGAGAAAGGAGCCAGTGAGGTAGCGGCGCCAATAGTTGCTTCTACGTTTACCACCATAGGGGTTTTTATTCCCATCGCTTTTACAACGGGTATTGCGTCGAGGATATTCAGGGAGCTTGCCCTGACAGTGAGTTATTCTCTTCTTGCTTCGCTGTTTCTTGCTCTGACGCTCGTCCCGATGATGGCTTCGAAGATACTGAGGGTGGCGACGTACAGGGAGGGAGAGAAAAAGCCCTGGAAAATGAGGGACAAATACGGGCAGATGCTTTCCTGGTCGATTTCTCATCCCTGGAAGACGATATCCGCTGCCTTAGTCGTATTCTGTTTGAGCCTTTTTCTGATTGTCCCCATCGGGAAAGAATTTATGCCTACTGCCAATGACAGGATGTTTATGATAGGGGTTGTTCTTCCGGAAGGAACCAGGCTGGAGGAGACCAATGAGGTGGCGAAAGAGATAGAGAAGATTCTGGTTTCACTTCCGGAGCTGGAGAATGAACAGACGGTAGCGGGAGTGGCGGAGGGCGGTTCCGGGGGAGAGAGCCTGGCTTCACACGAGGCAATGTTTATCGTGAGGCTGGTGGAGGCAGGAGAGCGGAAGAGAACTACACCTGAAGTGATAGAGGACGTCCGGAGAAAGATTTCGGCCCTGCCCCAGATAGAAAAATCCAATTTTACGAATTTGCAGACTATGTCTATGGGAAGCGGGGAAGGGAAGCCTGTGGACATAAAAATCTATGGGAAGCATCTTCCTACCCTGAGTGAGTTGTCGAGAAGAGTGTGGAAGAGGATAGAGGGAGTAGACGGGTTAAGGGATGTGGAAGAGACATTCACCTACGGCAGTCCGGAGATGCAGATCAGGTTTGACAGGGAGAAGTCCGCTCAGTATGGATTGGGTGTGGGTGAAGTGGCGTCGGTTTTGGAGGCGGCTATAGCCGGGAAGGTTGCCACAAGATTTGAAGAGGAAGGAGAGGAAATTGATGTCAGGGTGAGGTTGAGGGAGGAAGACCGTCTTTCTCTCTCAGATATCAGAAACATCCCTATTCTTACTCCCCGGGGTGTAGAGGTTCGGCTGGGCGATATTGCTAAAATCGATAAGTCCACCGGTCCGAGCGAGATTGTCAGGGAGAATCAAAAGAGGAAGGTCAGTATTCTGGCAAATATCAGCGAGCGAAGAGACCTGGGACACGTAATGGAAGAAGTAAGAAAGAGGTTAGACGGAATCGAGATACCGTCAGGGTATTTTATTGAGTACGGCGGTTCGTATGAAGATATGATGGAATCCTTTGCGAGTCTGGGTGTTGCCTTCTTGCTGGCTGTACTGCTGGTCTATATGATTATGGCGGCTCAATTTGAATCTTTGCTCCATCCGTTTGTTATTATGTTCTCTATTCCGTTCGCTCTGGTCGGAGTGTTGTGGACATTGTTTTTAAGCGGGATGAACCTTTCGGTAAATGCCATCATAGGCGTTGTTATGCTTTCCGGGATTGTAGTCAATAACGGAATCGTGCTGATTGATTACATAAACAGACTTAGAAAGGAAGGGATGGACAGGGAAGATGCGATAATGACAGCCGCCCGGGTAAGGTTCCGTCCTATTCTGATGAC
This sequence comes from bacterium, assembly GCA_030596585.1. Classification (GTDB taxonomy): domain Bacteria; phylum NPL-UPA2; class JAUVJM01; order JAUVJM01; family JAUVJM01; genus JAUVJM01. Next base: position 3,541 of record JAUVJM010000086.1, on the reverse strand, counting down.
AACCTGCACCACTATCCTGGGAGTTGCTCCCATGGTGTTTATGGGAGGCTCAGGGGCAGAGATGCGGCGTCCACTGGCTATTGCGGTTATGGGCGGGCTTCTGGTCGGCACCACGGTCACCTTGATAATCATGCCTTCGGTCTACAGCGTACTTGATAATCTCGCCGGGAGGATGAAGAGGCGGCTTAGGGCTTGACTGCGAGAGGTTTCTATGAAGATAGGCAATAAAATAAGTTCATCTTTTTTCCTGGTTGCCCTAATTCTCATCAGCATCTCTGCATCTATTTTCTACATCACGGCCAGAAGCAATCTGGAGAACGCAATATTTTCATATTTAAAAACAGCTTGCTCCTCACGCGCTCATCATATACAGACATTCTTGCAAATGGAAAAAGCTGCCATAGCGCAGTTATCTGAGAGCGTTGTTTTCGAGAAGTTTTTGCAGATAGACAGCCGGCACCCGGATTATGGGGAAAGATTCAATATTGCTATGACGAGGCTGAAGAAAACAAAGGAAGCCGGCAGGGATGTTTATGAAGTCTTCGTTGTAAATGCAGACGGCAAAATCGCCGCTTCTAGCGATACGGCTAAAATTGGTTTGGATAGATCCACTGATACCTATTTTTCGGAAGCAAAATCAAGCCCATTTATTAAAGATGCCTACTATTCTAAAATAACTGGGAAAGAATCGCTTGCTTTTTCTGCTCCGATTACGGATGAGGGAACGGGAAAATTTTTGGGTGTAGTTGTTGCCAAGGTTAGTATGGAAGTGTTAAATAGCATAACCATTGACGGAACCGGTTTGGGTAAGACAGGAGAAGTCTATCTGGTAAATAAGGATTGGTATATGATAACTCCTTCACGCTTTAAAAAAGATACCTTCCTTAGATTGAACATTGACATTGAAGGCGCAAGAAAATATCTTGAAGATTATCGAGAATTTGGCACGAAGCTGCACGAACACGATCCTTTTGTATATGCAGATTACAGGGGGGGTAAGGTGCTGGGGACACTCGATTATATACCCGAAATGCAGTGGTGCCTTTTGGCAGAGATTGATGAAAAAGAAGCATTAGCACCTCTGGCTAAAATGAGACTTCTTTTTGTTCTTGTGATATTTTTAGTTCCAATAACAGCATGGTTAATGGGTATTTTCGTTTCAAAACTCATTACCAAGCCAATTCACAAACTGCGTAAAGGGACTGAGATAATAGGGGCTGGTAATTTAGATTATAAGGTGGGGACAGACGCGAAGGATGAGATTGGCGGGCTTTCAAGGGCGTTTGATAAGATGACCGGGGATTTAAAAAAAACGACCACGTCGGTAGATAATCTTAATAGGGAAATTGCTGAGCGAAAGAAGGCAGAGAAGGAGCGGGAACAATTGCTGGGAGAATTGTCACGTTCCAACGAAGAGTTGCAGCAATTTGCTTATATAGCTTCACATGACCTCCAGGAGCCGCTGCGTATGGTGGCGAGTTATGTTCAGCTATTGGAGAATCGGTACAAAGGCAAGCTCGATGCTGATGCTGACGATTTCATTGGATTTGCAGTGGACGGCGCGGCTCGAATGCAGAAGATGATCAATGACCTTTTGATATATTCTCGTGTGGGTACACGCGGCGGGTCTTTTGAGCCGGCCGACTGTGAGGCTGTCCTTGAACAGGCACTTGTCAATCTCCGGATGGCTGTTGAGGAGAGCGGCGCCGGAGTTACGCATGATGTTTTGCCAACTGTGACGGCTGATGACTCACAGCTTGTTCAATTATTTCAGAATTTGATTGGCAACGCGATTAAGTTTCGTGGTGATGAAACTCCGCATATTCATGTTTTGTCTGAAGAGAAAGGCGGGGAGTGGATTTTTTCAGTGCGGGACAACGGAATTGGCATTGACCGGCAGTATGCCGAGCGTATCTTTGAGATATTTGAGCGTTTGCACACAAGGAGCGAGTATGCGGGAACCGGGATTGGATTGGCGGTCTGCAAGAGAATTGTGGAACGGCACGGTGGACGTATCTGGGTAGAATCGGAGGCAGGGAAGGGTTCAAAATTCTATTTCACAATACCTATAAGAAGGCAGAAAGTTGAGGAAGTTTTTCATCAGAGGCGGGGAAAAAGGGAGGATAAGGTATGAGTCGAGATGTTGGTGTGCCCATTAACATTTTGCTGGTAGAGGATAACCCTGGTGACGTGCGCTTAACACAGGAAGCTTTCAAGTTTAACAAGATGAACAATAACCTGCAGGTAGCAGGGGATGGCGTGGAAGCTATGGCGATTTTGCGCAGAGAAGGTGAGTACGCCAATGCATCTCGTCCGGACATTATCCTGCTCGATTTGAACCTGCCAAAGAAAAATGGACGTGAGGTCCTTGCTGAGATAAAGGCTGATGAAAAGCTGAAGCGAATCCCCGTGGTAATCCTGACAAGTTCCGCGAATGAAGAGGACATACTCAAGGCATATGACAACTATGCAAGCTGCTATGTCACCAAGCCGGTTGGATTTGGTGAATTCATCGAAGTAGTGAGGTCCATCAAGGATTTCTGGTTTACTATTGTGAAATTGCCCAGTGGAGGAAGATAGATGACCCCGGGACGTGGAATACAAGATGCGAAACTTAACATCTTGTTAATTGAGGATAATCCGGGAGATGCCCGGTTGATTCGGGAGATGCTGTCTGAAGTGAAAACCACCACGGTGAATCTGGAATACGCAGAGACTCTACAGGCGGGGCTTGAACGTCTTGGTGAGGGAGGAATTGACGTTGTTCTGTTGGATCTTTCACTGCCGGACAGCGAGGGGTTTGAAACGTTCCTCAAAGTGCAAGAGGAGACACAAGAATTACCCATTATCGTGTTGACTGGTCTGGATGATGAAACGCTTGCAGTGAAGGCAGTGCAAAAAGGTGCTCAGGATTATCTGGTGAAAGGGAAAATAGAGGGGAGCTTACTGGTGCGGGCTGCGCGCTATGCGATCGAGCGGCAGCGGATGATGGATGTAATGCGAACTTTATCACTTGTGGATGAGCTTACGGACCTTTACAACCGGCGGGGTTTCCTGACTATTGCCGAACATCATTTGAAGTTATCCCGTCGAACGAAGAAGGGATTATTGGTTTTTTATGCCGACGTGGATAATTTCAAGCGGATTAATAATACTCTGGGCCATCATCAGGGTGATCTGGTGTTGATCGAAATCGCCAATGTTTTGAAAGAGACTTTTCGTGAGGCAGATCTCATTTCCCGCATAGGAGGAGATGAATTCGTGGTTCTTGCGATGGAAGTTCAGAAAGATAGCACCGAGATTCTTCTTGATCGTTTACAAGACAAACTCAAATCCCGGAATGCGGAGGGGAAGCGGTGCTGCAAACTGTCAATGAGCGTGGGTGTAGCGTATTATGATCCTGAGCGTCCCCGTTCCATCGATGAACTGTTGCAGCAGGCGGACGAACTAATGTACGAGCACAAAAGAAGCAAGCAGAAATCTCAGGTCATTTAGGGATTACGTACGTGATGTGTGACCCGATTACGAAGCTGCTAACTGT